>NZ_JBMFWJ010000011.1:0-29646 GCF_049965395.1 Acidibrevibacterium sp. | reverse complement strand
GGTGGCGCTGCCCGATCTGCTAGGCTTGCCGACTCTCGCCCGCGTCAACTGACGCGCGTTTGATCTGACGACGAACCCGGCTTCCCCAGCAATGGGGAAGCCGGCCGCCTTTGCCCCTATTTGTGACATTTTTGCCACAGGCGTTGGCTTTTTTATCGCGTGACGCAAGTGTTCTTATTTTGTTCTGAATTTCCCTCTTCAAATTTCCCCGACACCGCCCTCTAATCACGCCTGCGAGAGGCGGGCCTCTTGGGAAGGCGTCTCCCCTCGCCTCGCGTGATCGAAAGAGGCGAAATCGCCCAGGTTTGATTGCGCGGGATCAGGTTTCCGAAATCACCCGAGGGAAGGGGAATACATGTTCAACCGAAACACAATGCGCGGACGCGCACCGGCCTGGGTCGGCGCGGTGACCGTCGCGGTGCTGGCGCTCGGTGCCGCGCACCAGGCGCAGGCGCAATCCGCCTATCTCAATGCCATCCTGAATGCGCGCAACGACAATGACCAGCCGATGCAGACCGCGCAGGATCAGTCTCAGGCGCCGGTCGGCAGCGGCGCCGCCCAAGGCACGCCGCAATCAGATGGCTATCTGTTCAATCTGCAGGTTGGCAAGTCGATCGGCCAGGCGCTCGCCAATCAGGGCATCTATATCGACGGCAGCTACATCAACATCACCAACGCCGAAGTGGGCGGTGGCATCCACACCGGCGCCTATTCCGACGGCGATGCGACGCTCGGCATCAATCTCGACATGAACAAGATCGCCGGTATTCAAGGCGCGCAGATCCATTTCTATGTCGATGATCGCCAGGGGCCGAACGGCTACGAGGCGTCCGGTATGGGGCTCGACAACAACTTCGTCTATGGCCCGAACGCCGCGTTCCGCTTGACGGAGTTGGACTGGGATCAGAGTCTCCTCAACGACCATATCCGGATCCTGGTCGGGCGCATCAACGATTTGGGTGATTTCGATACCTTCGATTTCGCCTGTAACTTCGTGGATTACACCTGCGCCAACACGTCGTTCTTCTACTTCAACAACACAAACTCGGCGGACCCGGTTTCGGCCTGGGGCGGGCGTATCACCTTCAAGCCGACGCTGCAGACCTATTTCCGCATCGCGGCGGAAGCGGCGGATGGCGATGGCTTCTACAACGGCTCGAACGAGGGCTGGAACCTCTCGATGACGCATGACAACGGCGTCTTCGTGCCGGTCGAAGTCGGCTACAAGACCGATTTCTCTTCGTCCGCTTATCCGAGCCAGTATGACGTCGGCGGCTTCTACAATAGTGGTGGCTATAACTACGCGGGGATGATGTTCGCCAAATCCGGCATGATGGAGCCGATGGCGAGCATCGGCACCAACCAGCCGCGTATGGGCGTGTGGGCGCAGGCGTCGCAGATGGTCTATCGCCCGGATATGAACAGCAAGCGCGGCATCACCCTGTTTGGTGAGGTCGAGTCGATGGTCACCGGCTATGTGCCGATCCAGGACGAAATCGACGCCGGCATGGTTTGGCAGGGCCCGCTCGCCAGCCGGCCGCATGACAACCTCAACATCATCGGCGAATACTACAAACTCGGCAACGAGCTAGTGAACTACGAGACCGGGACGGTGATGGCCGGCAATATCCATGCCGCGAACAGCGTCGAGCTGCTTGAGGTGACCTATAACGCGGCGATCGCGCCCGGTATCACCATTGGCCCGTTCTTAGAATATATCATCAACCCGGTGACCGGCGGCGCCGATCCCAATGGCCGCATCAAGAACGCGACCCAGGCGGGTGGCATGCTGCAGGTGGCGCTGCCCGATCTGCTAGGCTTGCCGACTCTCGCCCGCGTCAACTGACGCTGGCGGCTTGACGACGCGGCCCGATCCGGCAACGGATCGGGCTGTTTTTCGTCTCGCTGCCGTCTTGCCTGCCCCCCCGTCATCGTCCACAACGGCGCCGGATGATCACGGATGATCGGAGCCATGCCGGAGCTTTTCCTGCACAACAGCCTGACCCGCCGCAAGGAGCGGTTCACCCCGCTCGATCCCGGGCAGGTGCGGATGTATGTCTGCGGCCCGACGGTCTATGACCGGCCGCATATCGGCAATGCCCGCCCGGCGGTGGTGTTCGACGTGCTCGCGCGTCTTCTTCGCCGGCTCTATCCAAGCCTCATCTATGTTCGCAACGTCACCGACGTCGACGACAAGATCAACGCCCGCGCCGCCGAGAATAATGAGCCGATCGCGGCGCTGACCGCCCGCACGCTCGAACTCTATCATCGGGACATGGCAGCCCTCGGCGTCCTCCCGCCCGACGGCAAACTGCTCGCAACCGACCACCTCGGCGAAATGTTGTTGGTCGAGCCGCGCGCGACGGCGCATATCGCCGAGATGATCGACCTCATCAAGCGCCTGATCGAAGGCGGCCATGCCTATGAGGCGGCGGGGCATGTTCTCTTCGCGGTCGCGAGTTTTCCCGACTATGGCCGGCTTTCCGGCCGCAGCCCGGAGGAGCTTCGCGCCGGCGCCCGCGTCGAGGTTGCCCCCTATAAGCGCGATCCCGGCGATTTCGTGCTGTGGAAACCCTCGCCTCCGGACTTGCCGGGCTGGGAGAGCCCCTGGGGGTGCGGGCGGCCGGGCTGGCATATCGAATGTTCGGCGATGTCATGGCGCTATCTCGGCGCCGATTTCGACATCCATGGCGGCGGCGGCGATCTTTTGTTTCCGCACCACGAAAACGAGATTGCGCAGAGCTGCTGCGCTTTTCCCGGCAGCCATTTCGCCCGCGTCTGGCTTCATAACGGCATGCTGCTGGTCCAGGGCGAAAAAATGTCGAAAAGCCTCGGCAATATCATCACCGTCGAGGAATTGCTCGCCCGCGCCCCGGGTGAGGCGGTGCGATTCGCGCTGTTGCGCACCCATTATCGCGGTGTTCTGGATTTTTCCGCCCGCGCCCTCACCGATGCCTATGACGAACTCAGCCGATTTTATCGCGCTCTTCAGCGAAATCCCGTCTGCCATGACGATGACACGGAAATTCCCGAAGGCGTCATGGCGGCGCTGTGCGATGATCTCAACACGCCGCGCGCCATCGCCGAGATGCACAAACTCGCCGATGCCGCGCTCGCCGGAGATCGTGAAGCCGCACGCGGGCTTCGCGCGGCCGGAAACCTGCTCGGCGTTCTGTGGCACGAAAATCCCGAGGCCTGGTTTCAAATGCCCTTGCTTGACGAGTCTTTAGGGGCCGACACCATTGCTGCGAGAATCGCCGAGCGCGCGCAAGCCCGACGCGAGAAAAACTTCGCCCGCGCCGATGAAATCCGCCAGGAACTCGCCGATGCTGGCATCATTCTCGAGGATGGTCCCGCCGGCACCACCTGGCGGCGCGGGTGATGGAGAAAATGACCGGGCGTGATGACGGGGCGATGCTGGTCCCGGTCGAACCCTCGCCGGTGGTCATTCTCGTCCGCCCGCAGCTTGCCGAAAATATCGGTGCCGTCGCCCGCGCCATGGCCAATGGCGGGCTCTATCATCTCCGCCTAGTTGCCCCGCGTGATGGCTGGCCACAGGAGCGCGCTTGGCGCACCGCTTCCGGCGCTGATCGCCTTCTCGAGGCGGCAACCGTTTATCCCGATGTCGCCGACGCCGTCGCCGATCTCCATCGCGTGCTCGCCACCTGCCCACGCCCGCGCCATGTCGTCACGCCGCTGCTCACCGCGCGCGGCGCGGCGGCGGAATTGCGCGCGATCGGCGAACGCGGCCTTCGCGCCGGCGTGCTGTTCGGCCCCGAGCGCGCCGGGCTCGACCGCAACGATCTCGCCCATGCCGATGCCCTTGTCCGTTATCCGCTCAACCCGGCGTTCCTCTCGCTCAATCTCGCGCAGGCGGTGATGATTTTGGCCTATGAATGGTGGCTCGCGGCCGAGGAAACCGCGCCGCGCGCGCTCATGACCCATGAGACGCGGGTTGCGACCAAGGCGGAGCTGGAAAATTTCCTCTCCCATCTGGTGCGCGAACTCGATGCTTCCGGCTTTCTGCGCAATCCCCAGAAGCGACCTGGCATGATCCGCAATCTCCGCCATTTCTTTCAGCGCGGCGAGGTGACGGAGCAGGAATTGCGCACGCTGCACGGGGTCGTGACGGAGCTTGCGAAAAAACCCTGATTGGGTCAGCCATCCATGGCAGCGCTCAGGGTCGCGCCGGGAGACGGCGAGACCCTGAGCGCTGCGGGTCGCCGGCAGAGCGTCGTTGCATCGTGGCGCAAGGCATAATCGGCCCGCGCCGTTGAGCAAAGCGGGCTGTAGAACGGATCGCCGGCGGCGCTTTTCGGCCAGCGAGCGAGAAACCGCGCCGCGAGCGCGGCCGGGATGGCGCTTTCCTCCGGGCCGTGATGGGTCAGGGGATAGAGCCCGGAGACGAGAATGCGAAAGCCCTGGGCGCGGGCGCGACGGGTGAAATCGGCGCCCGCCAGGGGGCCGAGCGCGCGGTCGAAGCCACCGAACTCGGCGAACATTTCACGTCGCACGAGAAGGGCGGCGGCGGAAGCGCCGGCAACGTCGCGAACCAGCGTCAGGCGGCCGCCAGGGCCGGGATTGCGGCGCGGGCCGTCTTCGCCGGGCAAAAACGCTTCGTCACCGGCGAGGGCGGGCAACATCATGCCATCAGCGCCGATCACCAGGCCCATCTCACGCACCTGCCCCGAGGGGGTGAGCAACAATGGCGCGGCGGCGCCGACATCGCGCCGCGCCGCGAGTGACACGAGATGCGAAAGCCACGCCCGGCCCGCAGGCGGCGTGATCCCTTCGTCGAGAAACAGCAAAAACTCCGGCCCTGACCCGGAAGGCGGGCGCGCCACGACCCTGCAGGAAAGTGCGGCGAGCGCCGCCCGCAGCGCCGCCTCCTGTCCCGACCCGTCGCGCCGGATCACGGCAATCACCGCCGCCGCCGGCACCGGCCAATCGAGACGGCATTGATCTTCGCTAAGGCCAGGCAAAACCCGGGCGGGAAGGCCAAGCGCGGCGAGATGGCGCGCAACCGCGTGCCGCCGCGCCGTCTCGATCGCTTGCGCGCCGAGCACCGCGGCGCGGCCGAGGCCATGGCGACGGGCGCGATAGAGAACTTGCGGCAGATGGGCGAGGCTTTTCGCGCGCGTGATGGCGCGCAGCACGAAATCGAACTCCTCCGCCCCTGCGAGGCTCGCATCTGGCGGCGCGAGCGAAGATGCGAGGCGGCGCTCGATCGCCAGCGGCCGCGGGAGGGCGGCGCGGGCGAGAAAGGCGTCGTGCGAAAAGGCACCGCCGATCTCGACCGCGTCGATTTCGTCCAAGCTCTCGGCCGACAACGCGGCGTCGGCGAACACGAGATCGGCGCCGCTCTCGGCGGCCGCTCGCAGCCATTGAAACACCGCGTCCGGGGCGAGCGCGTCATCGTGATCAAGGAAGGCGACATGGCTGCCGCGCGCCTCCGCGATCCCGCGCGCGAGCGCACGGGCAAATCCCTCGTTCTTGCGCGCGCGCAGCACCCGCAGACGCCGATCGGTGGCGGCGGCACGGAGGCAAGCGACGATCGCGGGATCGGTCGAGCCGTCATCAACACAAATCAACTCGAACGCAGCGCAGCGCTGGGCGAAGACACTGGCGAGCGCCTCCTCGAGCCAGGCAAGCCGCGGATTGAAGACCGGCATCACCAGCGACAGCATGAGGCCGGCGATCCGCCCGGCGCGCGCCGCCTTGAAACGGGCGGCGAGCGGCGCCGGCAGCGGCGCGCGGGCGGCGGCGAGAAAGGCGGTGATCGCCGGGTGGGGTTTGGCTTCTCGCGGCGAGCCTTCGAGAAGGATCTCAGTCCCGGCGAGGCGCGCAAAAAGCGGGCTTTGCGCCAATGCCGCCTGATTGAGGGGGAGTGGGACGCGAAACCCGCACGGCGCCTCGGGCAGGCCGGCGGCGAAGACATCGGGGCGGGGGAGATCGGCACGCCCGGCGGCGATGACGCGGCCTTCCTGCAGGATCTCGACGGTAAGCGGCTGCGCCGGCGCAACCAGGTTGAGCGCCCAGCCATGGGCGATCGCGTTCTCGATGCCATCGAAATATCCGGCAAATCCCGGCCGGGTCGGCGCCGGCCGTGGGCTTCCGACCAGCGCCAGCCCGCTTTCCGCCAAGACGACGCTTACTTCCGGCGGCGCCGCACCCGGGGCGAGCGGGCGCGCGACATAGGGCAGCCGAAAACCCGCCCTCCCCTCGCCGATCCCGACCGCGGCGAGATCGGGGCGCGCGCCATCGGCGAGGGTGCGGGCGATCTCCACACCATCCTCGCGGAGAATGACCGCGAGCGGCCGCCCTGGCGCCGCGAGATCGGCGGCCCAGCCGCGCACTTCGTTGTCCGTCACCGCCTCGATATAGCCGGCGAGGCCGAGATCGGCGGCGCTGGCCGCGAGCGACGCGGTCACCTGCGCGCCGGCGATGGTGAAGGCGAAATCGCTCGCCGGGCCGAGTGGCAGAAGCCGGGCGAGCGTCAGGGAAAACCGGTAAACCCCGTCCGCCTCCCGCCGCGCAAAACCGCGCGCCGCGATCTCTCCCGCCGCCGTCACCGCGACATAGAGGGCCGGATCGAGCGCGACGGCGAGGGTGAAGGCGCCGATCAGGGTGCGCCCGGCGCGCGCCAGATCACGCCAGGCGAAGCGATAGACGCCGGCGAGCGAGACCGGTTTGACGAAAACACTGGTGCCGGTATCGAGCCGCAGGAGATCGAGCCGCGCGGCCAGCCGGTGCCCCGGCAGCGGCAGAGAAAACCGCCAGGCGGCGGCGGTTTCGGCGGGCTCGAGGGCGATGGTGCCGATCATCGCTTCATCGAGCAGCACGCCGAGCCGTGGCGCGCGCTGATCGCCGAGCAGCGCCGCCGGCACCTCGCCGACCAGGCGGCGATCGCCGCCGAGGCGAAGTATCACCGTGCTCATACCGGGGTTTTGTCCGGCTTGCGTGTCTTGGCGGCGACCGCGAAGCTCGCCAGCAGGTCGCCGAGATGGCCGATCTCCGCGAGCTGCAACCCTTCCGGCGGCGCCAGCCGCTTGCCACCGCGGGCGAGCCGCAGCGGCAAGCAGGCGCTGGCGAACCCGAGCTTCGCCGCCTCGCGCAAACGCGCTTCCGCTTGCGCTACCTGGCGGATTTCACCGGAAAGCCCGACCTCGCCGAAATAGACCGTATCAGGCCGGGTCGGCGTCTCGCTCGCCGCCGAAACCAGCGCCGCGGCAACGGCGAGATCGGCCGCCGGCTCGTTGATCCTGAGGCCACCCGCGATGTTGAGATGAACGTCATTGCCCGAAAGACGCAGCCCGCAGCGGCTCTCCAGCACCGCAAGCAGCATTGCGAGCCGCCCGGCATCCCAGCCGAGAACCGCCCGCCGCGGCGTGCCGCCGGCATTGGGGGCGAGTAGCGCCTGGACTTCGAGCAACACCGGGCGCGTGCCCTCGATCCCGGCGAACACCGCCGAGCCTGCGATATGGCCGCGCCGCTCGGCGAGAAAGAGGGCCGAGGGATTGGCGACCTCTGCGAGACCATGATCGGTCATTTCGAACACGCCGATCTCGTCGGTGGCGCCGAAGCGGTTTTTGACGCCGCGCAAAATCCGGAACTGATGGCCGCGCTCGCCCTCGAAATAAAGCACGGCGTCAACCATGTGTTCGAGCACACGCGGCCCGGCGATCGCGCCGTCCTTGGTGACATGCCCGACCAGCACGAGCGCGAAGCCGAGCGTCTTGGCGAGCCGCACCAGCTCGAACCCGGCGGCGCGGACCTGCGTCAGGGTTCCCGGGACGGCGTCGAAAGTATCGAGCCACATGGTCTGGATCGAATCGATGACGACGAGGCCGGTTTCCGGCCGCGCCTCCAAGGTCGCCGCGATATCGGGCAAATGGCTCGCCGCGGCGAGTTCGACCGGCGCCTCGGCCAGCCCCAGACGGCGGGCGCGCAGCCGCACCTGCTCGACCGATTCCTCGCCCGTGATGTAGATCACCTTCTGCCCGCTCGCCGCCAGCCGCGCCGCCGCTTGCAGCATCAGCGTCGATTTGCCGATCCCGGGATCGCCGCCGACCAGCACCGCCGAGCCCGCGACCAACCCGCCGCCGAGCACCCGGTCGAATTCGGCGATGCCGGTCGCGCGCCGTGGCGGCGGCGGCGTCGTGCCGGCGAGGCCGACCAGATCGACCCCCCGCACCGCCCCGCGCGCCGGCCGCGCGAGGCCCCCGGGCCGCGGCGTTGCCACCTCCTCGACGAGGCTGTTCCAAGCGCCGCACGCCTCACAGCGCCCGGCCCATTTTGCCGCGACGGCCCCGCACGCCTGACATACGAACCGCGCTCTGTCCCGTCCCGCCATCATGCCGCCATATCACGGCGCGGCCGGCGCGGCGAGCAGACGGATGATACGCGGTTTCGAGGCGCAGGCCGCTACGTCGCAACGCCAGCGGCGGCGAGGATGCGTTCGGCGAGCTTGAGATGCGGGCGGTCGATCATCTTGCCCTCGAGCGCGAAGGTGCCGGCCCCGGCATGGGCGGCGAAACCGGCGATCACCGCCTCGGCCCAGGCGATCGACGCGGGCTTTGGGGTAAACGCCGCCTCGGTCGCGGCGATCTGGCCGGGATGGATGAGAATTTTGCCGGCGAAACCGTCCTCGGCGGCCCGCGCCGCTTCCCGCGCAAGCCCGGCCGGATCGCGCGGATCAGGGAACGGGGTGTCGAGCGCGAGCACGCCCAAAGCGCCGGCGGCAATCAGCATGCGGGCGCGGGCTTGCCCGAGCGGTGCCCGCAGGTTGCCCTCAGCATCGCGCGGCGAAATGCCGAGATCGGCGGAAAGATCTTCGGCGGCGAAGCAGAAGGCAAGAACACGCGGCGGCAGCTTGCCATACGCGTCGAGTCGGCGCACCGAGGCCGCGGTCTCGGTGACCAGCGCCAGCACGGCGAGGCTTCCGACCGCGATCCCGGCGCTGACTTCGAGGCTTTCGAGATGGTGATCGAGGGCGATGAGATCCTCGGGCCCAGTGCATTTCGGCAGCATGACCCCGGCCGGCCGGCCGGGGACGACCGCAGCGAGATCGGCGAGATACCACTCGCTATCGCGCGGGTTGACGCGCACGAACGTGCCGGGCCGGTCGAGCCCTTTGAGGACGGCGGCCACGCTCTGGCGCGCGAGGCTCTTATTGGCCGGCATGACCGCGTCCTCGAGATCAAGGATGACGGCATCGGCGGGGCTTGCCAGCGCCTTCTCCACTTTGCGCGGCTGATCGCCGGGCGCAAACAGCGGCGTGCGCAGGCGGCGCGGTGTCATAGCGCATCCTCCACCACCGGGCGGCGGCGCATGAGCGCCGAACGTTCGCAAACCGCCACCATCTTACCGTCCTGGTTGAACGCCTCATGGCGGAAGATCACGATCCCGGCATCGGGCCGCGATGCCGAGGGGCGCGCCGAGATCACGGTCGTCTGCACGCGCAGCGTATCGCCGGCGAAGACCGGGGCGGGAAAGCGCGTGTCGCGCATGCCGAGATTGGCGATGGTGGTGCCCTGCGTCGAATTATGCACGCTCATGCCGATCATCAGGCCGAGTGTGAACAGCGAATTGACCAACGGGCGGCCAAATTCCGTTGTCGCCGCGAAATGCGCATCGAGATGAAGTTTCTGCACGTTCATCGTCATGCCACAGAAAAGAACATTATCGGACTCGGTAATGGTGCGGGTCCATTCCGCATCGATCACCCGTCCCTCATGCAATTCCTCGAAATAGAGCCCCGCCATCGGTGATACTTCCTCCCCGCCTACGTCAAGCCTTAGGCGGCAATCTTGCGCGCTCCCGCGCAATATGCAAATGACCGCAAGGGACGAATAAAGTTGGGGGGTGTCTTCGCGTGGCCGATATCATCCTGGAGACGAAGGGGCTGGTGCGGGAGTTCCGCGGCTTCGTTGCCGTCGCCGGCGTCGATATCGCGGTGCGCGAGGGGACCATTCATGCCTTGATCGGCCCGAACGGTGCCGGCAAGACCACATGTTTCAACCTTTTGACGAAATTTCTCGCCCCGACACGCGGCAGCATTCGCTTCGCCGGGCGCGACATCACCGGCTTTTCGCCGGCGGCGGTGGCGCGGCTCGGCCTCGTGCGCAGTTTTCAAATTTCGGCGGTGTTTCCGCATCTCTCCGCTTTGGTCAATGTCCGCCTGGCGCTCCAGCGCGCGCGCGGCAATTCCTATGATTTCTGGCGTTCGGAGCGGGTTTTGCATCGCTTCGATGATCGCGCGCGGGCGCTGCTCGAAGATGTTGGCCTCGCCGAATTCGCCGAAACCGAGGCAGCGCTTCTGCCCTATGGCCGCAAGCGGGCGTTGGAAATCGCGACCACTTTGGCGCTCGACCCGAAAATGATGCTGCTCGACGAGCCGACGGCGGGCATGACCCATGACGATGTCGAAAGGATCGTTGCGCTGATCAGGCGCGTGCGCGCCGGACGAACCATCCTCATGGTCGAGCATAATCTTTCGGTGGTCGAAGGTCTGTGCGATACCATAACGGTGTTGACGCGCGGGCGGGTGGTGGCCGAAGGCGATTACGCCACCGTTTCGCGCAACCCGGACGTGATGTCCGCCTATCTCGGCACCCAAGAGAGCGAGGCCGGTCATGGCTGAGGCCAGCATGCTCGATGTCAAAGGCCTCAACGCCTGGTATGGCGAAAGTCATGTCCTGCACGGCATCGATTTTTCGGTGCGCGAGGGCGAAGTGGTGACGTTGCTCGGACGCAACGGCGCCGGCAAGACGACGACGATGAAAGCGATCATGGGGCTGGTGCCACGGCGCGCCGGCAGCGTGCGCTTTCGCGACGAGGAACTGATCGGGCTGCGTCCCGATCTCATCGCGCGCCGCGGCATCGCGATCTGTCCGGAGGAGCGCGGCATCTTCGCCTCTCTCAACGTCACCGAAAATCTTGTGTTGCCGCCGGCGATCGCGCCCGGCGGGCTCGATATGGAAACGATCTACGCCTTGTTTCCCAATCTTCGCGAACGCGCCTCGAGCCAGGGCACCAAGCTCTCGGGCGGCGAGCAACAGATGCTGGCGATCGCGCGCATTCTCCGCACCGGCGCCCGCCTGTTGCTGCTCGACGAGCCGACCGAAGGGCTGGCGCCGGTGATCGTCCAGCAGATCGGCCGCACCATTCGCGAGATCAAGAAACGCGGCTTCACCGTTCTGCTGGTGGAGCAAAATTTCCGCTTCGCGGCAACCGTTGCCGATCGCCACTATGTCGTCGAACATGGCCGCGTGATCGACATGATCGAAAACCACCAACTCGATGCAAACATGGGCAAACTTCACGATTATCTCGGCGTCTAGGACGACCGGCGGGGCCGCACCGCCGGCCCGCCCACGTATCAGACAAGCAACCTCAGGGAGCACGCCCGATGATTTTGACACGACGTGGACTACTCAGCACCGCCGCCGCGACCTCGCTGTTGCCGCTCGCTCGCGTCCGCGCCGCCGACGCGCCGATCAAGATCGGCGTGCTCGGCGATATGTCGGGGATGTATCGTGATCTCTCCGGCCCGGTCTCGGTCGCCTGCGCGCAACAGGCGATCGCTGACTTCGGCGCCAACGCCAAGGGCATTCCGGTCGAGGTGGTGGTCGGCGATCATCAGAACAAGCCCGATATCGGCGCTGGCATCGCCGGACAATGGTTCGATCGCGACGGTGTCGATCTCGTCGTTGACGTGCCCAACTCGGCGGTCGCGCTCGCAGTTTCCAATGTCGGTCATCTCAAGAACAAGGTGGTGATCGCCTGCGGCCCCGGCACCGCCGATCTCACCGGCCCGCAATGCACGCCCAATACCATTCATTGGTCGTTCGATACGTGGATGCTGGCCCATTCCACCGGCGGCGCGATGGTGAAAGCCGGCGGCGATACCTGGTTTTTCATCACCGCTGATTACGCCTTCGGCCATGCGATGCAGCGCGATACGGCGAACTTCGTGAAAGAGGCGGGCGGCAAGGTGCTCGGCAATGTCGACACGCCATTCCCCGGCACAACCGATTTCTCCTCGTTCCTTTTGCAAGCGCAATCGACCGGGGCGAAGGTGATCGGGCTCGCCAATGCCGGCTCCGATACCGTCAACTGCATCAAGCAAGCGGCCGAATTCGGCGTCAACAAATCTGCCCGCCTCGCGGGATTGCTGGTTTTCATCAGCGATATTCACGCGCTCGGCTTGCAAAACGCGCAAGGGCTGGTGCTGACCGAGACCTTCTATTGGGATCTGAACAATCGCACCCGCGCCTTCACCGAGCGCCTTCTCCCCCATACCGGCGGCGCCCGCCCCGGCATGGGCCAGGCCGGGGTTTATGGCGGCGTCATGCAATATCTCAAGGCGGTTGAAAAGCTCGGCGTTGCGCAAGCGAAGGCGAGTGGGGCGGCGACGGTCGCGCAAATGAAAGCGATGCCGACCGACGACGACGCCTTCGGCCCCGGCAGCATCCGCGCCGATGGTCGCGCGCTGCATCCCGCTTATCTGTTCCAGGTGAAATCGCCGAGTGAGAGTAAAGCCCCATGGGATTACTACAAACTTCTCGCAACGACCCCGGCGGATGAGGCGTTCCGGCCGCTCAAGGACGGGCATTGCCCGCTCATTCCAGCCTGACGGTCCCAACAGGAGGACATCGTTATGAAGATTTCGCGCCGTCGTTTGCTTGGTGCCACTGCCGCCGGTGCCATCATGCCGTTGGCCGTCGCGCCGCGTGTCCGCGCCGCCGATAGCGTGATCAAGATCGGCGTGCTCAACGATCAATCCGGCCCTTATCGCGATGTCAGCGGGCTCAACTCGGTCGCCTGTGTCAAGCAGGCGATCCAGGATTTCGGCGCCACCAGCAAGGGGCTTTCCGTCGAGGTGTTGTCCGCCGATCATCAGAACAAGCCCGATGTCGGCGCCGGTATCGCGCGGCAATGGTTCGACCGCGATGGCGTCGATATGATCATCGATGTGCCCACCTCCTCGGTCGGGCTCGCGGTCGCCAGCGTCTGCCACGAAAAAAACCGCGCCTATATCAATGTCGGCGCCGGCACCGCCGAACTCACCGGCAAGCAATGCGCCCCGACCACCATCCATTGGGCCTATGACACCTGGATGCTCGCGCACTCCACCGGCGGGGCGACTGTGAAGGCCGGCGGCGATACTTGGTATTTCCTTACCGCCGATTATGTCTTCGGCCATGATCTTGAGCGTCAGACGACGGGTTTCGTACAAGCGGCCGGCGGCAAGGTGCTCGGCCACTCGACCTACCCGTTCCCGAGCACGACCGATTTTTCCTCCTTCCTTTTGCAAGCGCAGGCTTCGGGTGCGAAAGTGCTCGGCCTCGCCAATGCCGGCGCCGATACCGTCAACAGCATCAAACAGGCGCATGAATTCGGCCTCACCGCCAAAACCCGCATCGCCGCCCTCCTGATGTTCATCACCGATGTCCATGCGCTCGGCCTTCCGACCGCGCAGGGTCTCGTGCTGACCGAAAGCTTCTATTGGAACCTGAACGCAAAAACCCGCGCTCTATCGATGCGTATCAAGGAGAAGACGCCGAACAACATGCCGAATATGGTGCAGGCCGGCTGTTATGCCGGCAGCCTGCATTACATGAAGGCGGTCGCCGACATAGGGGTTGCGGCTGCGAAGGCGAGCGGTGCCGCGGCCATCGCGCGGATGAAGGCGATGCCGACCGACGATGATGCTTTCGGCACCTGCCATATTCGCGAGGACGGCAGGGTTCTGGTGCCTGCCTATCTGTTCGAGGTCAAGGCGCCGGCGGAGAGCAAAGAACCTTGGGATTACTACAAACTTCTGGTGACCACTCCTGGCAGCGAGGCGTTCCGTCCCCTCGCGGACGGCAATTGCTCCTTCATTCACGCCTGAGCGACGAGCAAAGAGAGATGTTCAGCATTTTCGGTGTTCCCGCGCCCTTATTGTTCGGCCAACTTCTGCTCGGCCTCATCAATGGGGGATTCTACGCGATGCTGTCGCTCGGTCTCGCGGTGATCTTCGGGATGCTGAACATCATCAATTTCGCCCATGGTGCGATGTTCATGATGGGCGCCTTCGTCGCCTGGATGCTGCTCAATTATCTTGGCATAAACTACTGGTTCGCGTTGCTGCTGGCGCCGCTCATCGTCGGCGCTTTCGGCTTCGTGCTCGAAAAAACCATCATCAGCCGGCTTTACGCGCTCGATCATCTCTATGGCCTCTTGCTCACCTTCGGCCTAGCGCTAGTGCTCGAAGGCTTGTTTCGCAATGCTTATGGCAGCTCGGGCATGCCCTATCAGATTCCGGCGCTGCTCAGCGGCGCGGTCAATCTTGGCTTCATGTTCCTGCCGGTTTATCGCGGCTGGGTGATCGTCGCGGCGCTCGTCGTGTGCATCGCGACCTGGATGCTGATCGAGAAAACCAAGCTCGGCTCTCTGTTGCGCGCGGCGACCGAAAATCCGGCACTGGTGCAGGCTTTCGGCGTCAATGTGCCGCGTCTGGTGACGTTGACCTTTGCCGGCGGGGTCGCGCTCGCGGCCTTCGCCGGAGTCCTTGCGGCGCCGATCTATTCGGTCAACCCCAATATGGGATCGAATTTCATCAACACCGTGTTCGCGGTGGTGGTGATCGGCGGCATGGGTTCGATTTTCGGCGCCATCGTCTCGGGCTTCGGCCTCGGTGTGATCGAAGGGTTGACCAAGGTGTTTTATCCGCAGGCCTCGGACACCGTGATTTTCGTTGTCATGGTGCTGGTCCTACTCACGCGGCCGGCGGGTCTCTTCGGAAAGGCCGCTTGAGATGCGTGGGCAGAAGACGTCCCAGCTTATCGCTTTTTTCGTCCTCATCGCGCTCGTCATCGCCTCGCCGAGCGTGCTCTATCCGGTTTTCGTCATGAAGGTGCTGTGCTTTGCGCTGTTTGCGTGCGCCTTCAATCTCCTGATCGGCTATGTCGGTCTGCTGTCGTTCGGGCATGCCGCGTTTTTCGGCCTCGGGGCTTATGTCACCGCGTGGACGGCGAAGACTTGGGGCCTGACACCGGAGATCGCGATCCTGCTCGGCGGCGTGAGCGGTGCTGCGCTCGGCACCGTGTTCGGCTGGCTCGCCATCCGCCGCCAGGGACTCTATTTCGCGATGATTACGTTGGCTCTCGCGCAGATGGTGTATTTCTTCTGTGTCGAAGCGCCCTTCACCGGCGGCGAGGACGGCATTCAGCAAGTGCCGCGCGGGAAACTGTTCGGCGTCTTCTCACTCGCCAACGACATGTCGATTTACTGGCTAGTCGCGGTGATCTTTCTCGTCGGCTTCTTCCTACTCAACCGCGCCATTCATTCGCCGTTCGGCCAGGTGCTGAAAGCAATCCGCGAGAACGAGCCGCGCGCGACCTCACTCGGCTATCGCACCGACAGCTACAAGCTGATCGCCTTCATCCTCTCGACTTTCATCGCCGGGATCGCCGGCGGTACCAAGTCGTTGGTTTTCGGTATCGCGACGCTCACCGATGTTCATTGGTCGATGTCGGGTGAGGTGGTGCTGATGACCCTTCTCGGTGGCCTCGGCACCATTTTCGGGCCGGTGATGGGGGCCCTCGTGGTGACGACGATGGAAAACTATCTCGCTCCGTTCGGCGCTTGGGTGACGGTAACGCAGGGACTGATCTTCATTGCCTGCGTGCTCGCCTTCCGCCGCGGCATCGTCGGCGAAATCGGTGCCAAGCTGAAGCTCTCGTTTTACTGAGCGGGCTAGATCCAAGGTCCCTGCCGGTTGACGCTCGTTTCGCTCTGATAGGCGGTTCGGCAAGAAGCGATAGCGGCGCGGCGTCGATCGCCGCACGCGAGACGCCATCCGACTGATGTCGGTTGAGCGCGCGCCAATCCCAAGACTGCCCAGCCCCGAAAGCTCATCACCAGATCAAAAAAACTCGCATTTTGACGGGGGACTATTCAAATCTCCCACTCTTTGGAAACCCTGTCGGTACCGCGCGCCCGGCCTGGCCGCGGGCGCCGAGCCAAGGCGTGAGGTTGGTTTCCGTCCGCGTCTTGCCGCCCCATCGCCACCTCAGCCCTTCGGCGAGCGTGAAAAGCTTGAGATCGGCGAGTGTGCCATCGCGATATTTTTGCAGGATCACCCCGGCGCCGCGCGCCATTTCGGGCACTTGCTCCAGCGGAAACACTAGCAATTTCCGGTTTTGGCCGACGACGGCGACATGATCGCCCGCGAGCGGTGTGCAGAGCATGACTTCTTCGCCGGATTTCACGTTGAAAACTTGCTTGCCGGTGCGTTTTTCGGCGAGCAGATCCTCGGCGCGGACCGTGAAACCGCGCCCAGCGCTGGACGCAAGGAGATAGCGCGCGCCCTCGCGCCAGACGAACAGCGTCGCGACATCGACCTCGTTGCCGAGATCGGCGAGCAGCCGCACTGGCTGGCCGTCCCCGCGGCCACGCGGCAGATCGGCGGCGCGCAGCGTATGCGCACGGCCGTTGGTTGCGATCAAGCACAGCCGGTCGGTGGTTTCGCAAGGAAGGAGGAGGCGCAGCCGGTCACCTTCCTTGAATTTCAGCTCGGCGCCATCAGCGAGATGGCCGCGAACGGCGCGGAGCCAGCCTTTTTCGGAAAGAATGACGGTGATCGGCTCACGCTCGATGAAAGCGTCTTCGGCGACCGCGACCGGCGCCACCGCCGCCGCGATCTGGGTGCGCCGCGCGCCGAGCGGACCCTTGGCGAATTCCGCCCCGGTCGCCGCCACCTCCGCACTGATCCGCGCCCAGCGCCGCGCGGGATCGGCGAGGAGCGCCGTGAGATCCTTCTGCTCGCTCGCCAGGGCCTTGCGCTCCTTGCGGATTTCCATCTCCTCGAGGCGGCGCAAGGCGCGCAGCCGCATGTTGAGGATCGCCTCGGCCTGAGTCTCACTCAGAGCGAAACGGGCCATCAGCCGTTCTTTTGGCGCGTCCTCGGTGCGGATGATGGTGATCACCTCGTCGAGATTGAGATAGACCGCGAGATAGCCGTCGAGCAGCTCGATCCGGCGCGCGATCGCGGCAAGCCGGTGGCGCGCGCGGCGTTCGAGCACCTCGTGACGATGATCGAGCCAGGCGCGGAGCAGCGCTTTGAGACCCATGACGCGCGGCGTGCGGCCGCCATCGAGGACGTTCATGTTGAGGCTGACGCGGGTCTCGAGAGCGGTTGCGCGAAACAGCGTCTCCATCAGCATTGCGGGATCGACGTTGCGGGCGCGCGGCTCGAACACGAGGCGCACCGTCGCATCGCTTTCATCGCGGAGATCGGCGAGCAGCGGCAATTTCTTCTCCTCGATCAAGGCGGCGATCTGCTCGATGAGCCGCGCCTTGGCGATCTGATAGGGGATCTCGGTCACGACGACGCGCCAAGTGCCGTGCTTGCCTTGCTCGACTTCGAAGCGGGCGCGAAGCCGGAGGCTGCCGCGCCCGGTGTCATAGGCGGCGAGCAGGGTTTCGGCGTCTTCGACGAGGATGCCGCCGGTTGGAAAATCCGGGCCAGGCATGAAGCGAAGGAGGTCGGCGGTGCTCGCCTCGGGATGATGGATGAGATGGACGGCGGCGGCGCAGATTTCTCCGGCATTGTGCGGCGGGATATTGGTTGCCATGCCCACCGCGATGCCGCTGGCACCATTGGCGAGAAGGTTGGGAAAGGCCGCCGGCAGCACCACCGGCTCAAGCTCCTCACCGTCATAGGTCGGGCGAAAATCGACGGCGTTTTCCGCAATCCCCTCGAGCAGCGCTTGCGCGACCGCCGTCATCCGCGCCTCGGTGTAACGCATGGCGGCGGCGTTATCGCCGTCGATATTGCCGAAATTGCCCTGGCCTTCGACCAGCGGATAGCGCGCGGCGAAATCCTGGGCGAGGCGGACCAGGGCCTCGTAAACCGCGACGTCGCCATGGGGATGGAATTTGCCGATCACGTCGCCGACGACGCGGGCGCATTTTTTGAACCCGGCGGCGGGATCGAGGCGCAATTGCTGCATGGCGTAAAGCAGCCGGCGATGAACCGGCTTCAGCCCGTCCCGCGGATCGGGGAGAGAGCGTGCCATGATGGTGGAAAGCGCGTAGGCGAGATAACGCTCGCCGAGGGCGTCGGCGAGCGGCGCCTCGTGAACGCGCCCAGCGGATGGGGGGTCGGGGATCAAGACATCGGACATCGGCGGCTCCTCGCGGCGTTCCCCTATTGGCTAAGCTCCCGCTCGGCGAGCTGCAAGACGCGCTGGTAAAGCGCCTGCCGCGGCGCCGGAAGCGGCTGATGGCGGCTGCCGAAGGCCTCGCGGGCGAGGAAATGGCCGGACAAACGCAGCCCCGCGGCAAGCGCGCCGGCATCGATCGCCGCCTCCGGGTCGTGGAGGAACGCCGGGAGCGGCAGCAGCCGTTCGCGCCAGGGGCCTGCCGCCGCCCGGCTCACGGCGCGGCCGCTGCGTGGCGAGACGAAGGCAAGGTCTTCCCCCACCCCGGTCAGCGCGCATGACGAAAGATCAAGGCCATAGCCGAGTTCGGCGAGCAGCCCGATTTCAAAACGAACCAGCGCAGCAAGCCCCGCGGGCGCCGATTCGGACCCCGAAACCCCCTCGATCAGACGCCAAAGCGCGGCAAAAACCCGCGGATGCGGCGCCTGTTCGGGAAGGGCCCCGGCAACCGTCGCACAGATCGCCGTGAGCATCGCCAAGCGCAGCGGATCATCGAGCACCAGCGCGGCAGCGGCGCGGATAGGTTCGCCGCTGAACTGGCCGAGCTGTTCCGCAAGCCGCCCCTGCCAGCGCGCGGCGATGAGATTGCCGGTTTGCCACAGCGCCGCCTGACGTCGCCCCTGGCCGCCGCGCACCAGCCCGCGCCGCAGCCCTTCGGCTTCGCTGAGCACATGTGCCACCGCATCATGCTCACCATGCGGTCGCAACGCGAGAATGATCGCCGGGGCCTGCCATTCCATCTCGGCATTGTGCCGCCCCGCGCGCGTCTGCGAAAGCGGCTCGTCCGCCCTTCGCGCCCGCCCCTCAGGCCGCCGCCTTGGCCGCCGGCGCCCGCCGATTCGCGGGGTGAACAGGCTCCCGCTCTGGCAATTCCGCCGCAACATCCGCAGCCCACCCCCCGAACGCGGTTTGCGCCGCATCGAAGAAGCATTGCGACAGCTCATCCGTCATTCGCCGCATCGCGACGAGATTGCGATGAAAGCGCTTGCGCGCGAGATCGATCTGCTGGGCCGGCAGCGGCAGCAACGCGCCACCATCGCGAAGCCGCGTCAGATCGCCATAATCTTCGGCGAGAAGCTGCTGCGCGAGGCTCACCTGATGCTGCGACAAAGCGACCATGCCTTCCATGAGCCGCGCATTTGCCGCTGTCAGATGCTGCCAGCTCTCCTGCCAGGCAAGCGCGTTGGGTTGGCTGTCACCGAAGCCGAAAGAGCCGCCCCCGGCGCGCTGCCACAGCGCCTTCCAATTTGCCCAGAGATCTGAGGGGGGGCTTTGCTGAGACGTCACGTCCGACATGGCTTCTCTCCTCGTTTTCTATGATGTCGTATGCGTTTTCTAGCGACCAGCGTCGGCGAATGCTTTGATCGGAGTCAAATTCCCACGGTTTTTCCGCCCTCAGCTGCTCACGCGGCGGGCGCGCGCCAGCAGCACCGCGACCGCGGCAGACGCGATTCGGGTGCGGGCGCTGTCGGCACGGCTGGTGAGAATGATCGGCACGCGCGCGCCAAGCACGACGCCGGCGGCATCCGCCCCGGCGAGAAACGTCAATTGCTTGGCGAGCATGTTGCCGGCCTCGAGGTCAGGCACGACGAAAATATCGGCGCGCCCGGCAACCTCGGAGACGATGTGTTTTTCCCGCGCCGCCTCCACGCTCACCGCGTTATCGAAAGCGAGCGGCCCATCGACCCGCGCCCCGGTGATCTGGCCACGATCCGCCATCTTGCACAGCGCCGCCGCATCCAGCGTCGAACGCAGCTTCGGATTGACAGTCTCGACGGCCGAAAGAATGGCGACTTTCGGCTCGACGATCCCCATGGCTTGCGCAAGATCGATGGCGTTTTGAACGATATCGCGCTTTTCCTCGAGCGTCGGCGCGATATTGATCGCGGCATCGGTGATCAGGAGCGGCCGGTCATGGCCGGGCACATCCATCATATAGACATGGCTGATCCGCCGCGCGGTTTGCAAGCCATGCACCGGATCGACCACCGCATGCATCAATTCATCGGTATGCAAGGCCCCCTTCATGACGATCTCGGCCTTCGCTTCCCGCACCATGGCGCAGGCGGTTTCTGCCGCGGCGCGCGCACCCGCCGCCGGGATCAGCGTCATCGCCGCGATGTCGATCCTGGCCTCGCTGGCGGCGGCGCGGATTTTGTCCTCCGGGCCGATCAGCAGCGGCACGATCAGTCCCGCGGCGGCGGCCTCGGCGGCGGCTTCGATCGAGAGCGCGTCACAGGGATAGACGATCGCGGTCCTAAGCGGCGCGCCGCCTTGCGCCTTGGCCACGAGTTCGCGAAACCGCCCGTGACGGCTCAGGCGAACTTCCGGAAGCTCCGTGCGCGGGAGGCTGATTTTCTCGAGCGGCGCCTTGACCTCGGCCGTGCCGGTGAGAATATCCTCCCCGTTCTGGTTGGTGCAGCGGCAATCGAGCACGACATGATCATGCCCCGATTTTTCGCGCACCGTGACGGTCGCGGTGATGGCATCGCCGATTCCAACCGGCCGCAAAAACCGCATGTCCTGGCGGAGATAAATCGTCCCCGGTCCCGGCAGCTTGGTGCCGAGCACGGCGGAGATCAGCCCGCCGCTCCACATGCCATGGGCGATGATGCGGTGGAAAAGATCATGGGCGGCGAAATTGGGATCGAGATGCGCCGGGTTGAAATCTCCCGACACCACCGCAAACAGCGCGATGTCATCGGCGCTCAAGGTCCGCGTGAGGCTGGCGCTTTCGCCGATCGCGATCTCGGCGAAGGTCCTGTTCTCGATCATCTCGGCCGCTTGGATCGCGGTTTTGGCGTCCATCAGTGTCTTCTCTCACGGTTCTAGAACATACTGGCCCGGCGCGTCGGCGCCGGCGGGATAACCGGCCTTGGCCGCACCCATCGCCGGCGGTGTGCCCGGCGGGCTCGAATGCTCACCGAGCCACGCCGCCCAGACCGGCCACCATGAGCCCTCCTCGGGCGCGGTGCGCGCCATCCATTCCTCGGGGCCGAGATAGGGCTCGCCGGTGATCCGGCGATGGCGGCGGAAATGGCGATGGGGGTGGCCGGGCTCGCTGACGATGCCGGCATTGTGCCCGCCGGAGGTGAGGACGAACGTCACATCGCCCTCGTTCAAGAGATGGATTTTATAGACCGAACGCCAGGGCGCGACATGGTCGCTCTCGGTGCCGACGACAAAAAACGGCACATGGATATCCCCGACCGCAACCGGATGGCCGCCGGCGATCAGCCGCCCTTCGGCGAGATCGTTGTTGAGGAACAGCCAGCGCAGATATTCGCTGTGCATCCGATAGGGCATGCGCGTGGTATCGGCGTTCCAGACCATCAGGTCACTCGGGTGCTCGCGTTCGCCGAGCAGATATTCCCGCACCATTCGCGACCAGATGAGATCGCGCGAGCGCAGCAATTGAAACGTCCCGGCCATCTGGCGGTTGTCGAGAAAGCCTTGTTGCCACATCAGATCTTCGAGAAACGCGAGTTGGCGTTCCGTGATGAAGAGCTGCAACTCGCCGGCTTCGGTGAAATCGGTTTGGGCTGCAAACAGGGTAACGCTCGCGAGACGCCGGTCGCCGTCGCGCGCCATCGCCGCCGCCGCAATCGCAAGCAGGGTGCCGCCGAGGCAATAGCCGCAGGCATGGATCGGATGCGCCCCCGCGATCGCGGTGATCGCGTCGATCGCTGCCATGACGCCAAGGCGGCGGTAATCGTCGAGCCCGATATCGCGCGATTCAACCCCGGGATTGTGCCAGGAGAGGCAGAACACCGTGAATCCCTGGTCGACGAGATAGCGGATCAACGAATTGTGTTGCGAGAGATCGAGAATGTAATATTTCATGATCCAGGCTGGCACGATGAGAACCGGCTCGGGCCGCACCATCGCCGTGGTCGGGCGGTACTGGATCAGTTCCATCAGGCCGTTGCGCAGCACCACTTTGCCGGCCGTCGCCGCGATATCGCGCCCGACGGCGAGCGGCAGGCGCGAGCGCCCGCTCGCCGCAGCGGCGCTGTCTTCGAGGAAATTCTGCCAGCCCGCGAGGAAATTCCGCCCGCCGGAATTCACCGCAGCGGCGATGATTTCGGGATTGAGGGCGGGAAAATTGCTCGGCGAGAAGACATCGAGCCATTGCCGCGTGAGGAAGGCGACCATCCGCTGGCTCGCCGTCTCCATCCCGCGCAGCGGCTGGGTCGCTGCGTCGTAAAAGCTCTCCGTCCGCAAGAACGCCTGCTGATAGGCGTAAAACGGTATTTCCTGCCAGCGCGGATCGCCAAAGCGATGATCGCTCGCGGCGACCGGCTGCGGCGTGCGATCGAACCCGAGCAGATCGCGGGCAAATGCTTCCGCCGAGCCGAGCGCGGCGCGCGCCAGCTCGGCGCGGCGGTGCGGGTGGCTCGCCAGCGCCGTCGCCCAATCGAGAAAGGCGAACCCGATCTCGGTCGGGGAAAACCCGCCAAAGAGCCGTGCGATCGCGGCCGTGAGCAGCCGATCCGCGGCCATCGCATCATCATCCGAAGGCGGCCAGGAGGGCAGCGGGCGCGGCGGCGAAACGGTGGCTGCGGCGAGCGGTGACACGGGGCTGATCTCGTCCATCGGCTTTCCTTCGGGGTGTGTGCCAACCCTGCTTCATACACCATAACGACCGACAACCCCGCCTTGACCGAGATCAAGACCCGCCAACACGAGGCCGCGAGGCGAACGATCGCCCCCCGCGATCGCGGCTCTGGCCTTTGAGCCCGGGCTTTTCTATGGTGCGCCGCCTTCCCCGAGAGGATTTCGTCTATGCTCGCCAGATTTCGTAACCATCTCAATTCCTGGTTCGTCCGGGCGCTGTTTTTACTCCTCGTGCTCGCCTTCGCGGTCTGGGGGGTAGGAGACGTGGTCCGGCTGATCGGCGGCGATCCGGCGGTGGCGACCGTTGCCGGGCAAAAACTCGATGCGACGACCGTCGCCAACGCGTTTCAGAGCCAGTTGCAGGCAACCGAGCGGCAAATGGGCGCGGACGCGACCCCGACGCCGGCGATGCGCCGTGAGGTCGCGCTCAAGACGATCGAAATCCTCATCACCCAGGCGGCGATGAACGCCAAGGCGAAGGCGCTCGGGATCGTGGTGCCGGATGCCGCGCTGCGGCAAGCGGTGTTCGCGATCCCGGCGTTCCAGGGCCCGGCGGGCAGCTTCGATCGCCGCCAGTTCGAGATGGTCTTGCAGAAAAATGGCCTCGATGAAGGCCGCTTCCTCGACATGCTGCGCGGCGACATGCGCGAGCAGGAAATCCTCGGCGCGCTTCGCGCCGGCGTCACCCCGCCCGAGACCCTGCTGCGCGCCGTACTGATCTATCAGGACCAAACCCGCGCTGCCGACGCCGTGGAACTTCCTTTCAACGCCGCAGCGCCGCCGCCCGCGCCCACCGAGGCTCAGCTTAAACGCTATTACGAAAACCATCCCGGCGATTTCAGCGCGCCGGAATATCGCCGCATCAAGGCGGTGGTACTGTCCGCCGACACCATCCTCAAATCGATCACCGTCCCCGAGGACGAGATCCGCCAAGCTTTCGAGCAACGCAAGGCGGAGTTTTCCAAGCCGGAAACCCGCGCGATCGAGGTCGTCGTCGCGCGGACCGAAGAGGCGGCGAGCAAACTTGCGATCACCTGGCGCGCCGGCGCGGACTGGACGGAGATGACCAAGGCCGCCGAGCAGGCCGGGGAATCGACCTTGAGTCTCGATGCCGCGACGCCATCGCAAATCCCGGTGCCCGAACTCGCCAAGGCGATTTTCGCCGCCGAGCCCGGGGTCATCTCCGGGCCGCTCAAAACCGATCTCGCTTGGTACGTCGCCCGCGTCGTCAAGGTCAACCCCCCGAGCAGTGAGGGCTTCGACGCCGTCAAAGGCCGCCTGGGCGACGAGCTTGCGCGGCAAAAAGCCAATGAGCAGCTCGATAAATATGCGACCAAGCTCGAAGACGCGATCGCCGGGAGCGGCGGGCTCGACCAAATCCCTGGCGATCTCGGCGCGGTCGGCATCGCCGGCACGCTGGATGCCGAGGGGATGACGCCAGATGGCAAACCGGCGCCGCTGCCCGGCCCCGAGGCGCTGAACAAGGCGCTGCTGGCCGCGGCTTTCGAGATGAAAAAGGGCGAGCCGCCGCGCCTTGCGCAAACCCGCGACGAAGCCGCCCCCGGCAGCCCGCCACCGCCGCCGGCTTATTATGCCGTCAGTGTCGAAGACATCATCCCGCCCAAGCTCAAGCCTTTCGAGCAGGTCAAGCCCGACGTCACCCGCGCCTGGATCGAGGCCGCCCAACGCCACGCTCAGGAAATGACCGCTGCGGCGCTGCTTGCCGCCGTCGAAGGCGGCCAAAGCCTCGGCGATGCGGCGCTCAAGGCCGGGGTTCGGATGCGGCGCCTGCCGCCCGTCAAGCGTTTCGCCGGCGCCGAAGGCGTCCCGGCGGCGCTGCTCGCGCCGCTTTTCGCCTTGAAACCGGGTGAGCCGACGATGATCGAAACCAATGATAGTTTCGTGGTCGCGGTGCCCGCCGAAATCCATGACCCCGACCCCAAGACCGACACAGCCGAATATGAGAAGATCCGCGCCTCGATGCAGAAGCGGCTCAGCGACGATATCGAAGAGATCTATGTCGCCGCCGTCCGCAGCGCTGCCCACCCCGAGGTCAATCAAGCCCTGCTAAACCAGATCGCCGCCCCCTGACCCACGTCCCGAACCAGCCGCCGATGCCGCGCCAGAGGAATACCCGATGACCACCCCCCCGGAGTTCGCCGCCTTCCGCGAGCATTATGACAGTGGACGCGGGGCTTTGGTTTCCTGGCGCGGGGTGGCCGATCTCGAAACCCCGGTCGCGGCGTTTCTCAAGCTCGCCCACGGCCGGCCCAATTCGTTCCTGCTCGAAAGCATCGAAGGCGGCGCCGCGCGCGGGCGCTATTCGATCATCGGCCTCGATCCCGATCTGATCTGGCGCTGTCGCGGTGGTTGCGCCGAAATCAACCGTGACGCTCTGGCCGCGCCGCACGCTTTCACCCCCGACCCGCGCCCGCCGCTCGAGAGTCTGCGCGCCGTGATCGCTGAAACCCGCCTCGAGGTGCCGGAAAACCTGCCGCCGATGGCCGGCGGTCTCGTCGGCTATCTCGGCTATGACATGGTGCGGCTGATGGAGGCGCTGCCGAGCGATAAGCCCGATCCGCTCGCGCTGCCCGACTCGATCCTGGTGCGCCCGACACTGTTTGCGATTTTCGACACCGTGAAAGACGAGTTGTCACTGATCACCCCGGTCTATCCGCAAGCCGGGGTTACCGCCGATGCCGCTTTCGCCCTGGCGCAAACGCGTCTCGCGGCGGCAGAGGCGGCGCTCAACCGGCCGCTGCCGCACCCGCCGCCGCCGGTCTCCTTGCCGCCGATGGCCGAGCCGAGTTCTAACTTCACCAAAGCGGAATTCATTGCCGCCGTCGAGCGCGCGAAGGAATACATCTTCGCCGGCGATGCCTTCCAGATCGTCCCCAGCCAGCGCTTTTCCGCCCCCTTCGCCTTGCCGCCCTTCGCCCTCTATCGCGCGCTCCGGCGCATCAACCCGGCGCCGTTCCTGTTTTTCCTCGATTTCGGCGGCTTCGCGGTGGTCGGCAGCAGCCCGGAAATCCTGGTGCGGCTCAGAGACGGCATCGTCACCATCCGCCCACTTGCCGGCACCCGCCGGCGCGGCGCGACGCGCGATGAGGATCTCGCGTTGGAGGCCGAACTGCTCGCCGATCCCAAGGAACGCGCCGAGCACCTCATGCTGCTCGATCTCGGCCGCAACGATGTCGGCCGCGTCGCCGAAATCGGCTCGGTGCGCGTCACCGAAAGCTTTTCGATCGAACGCTTCAGCCATGTCATGCACATCATGTCGGACGTCCAGGGCAGGCTCCGCCCAGGGCTCGACGCGGTCGACGCGCTGGTCGCCGGCTTTCCCGCCGGCACGCTGACCGGCGCGCCCAAGGTGCGGGCGATGGCAATCATCGACGAGCTGGAGCCGGTGCGGCGCGGCCTCTATGCCGGCTGCATCGGCTATTTTGCCGCGAACGGCACCATGGATACCTGCATCGGCCTTCGCAGCGCTTTGGTCAAGGACGGGGTGATGCATGTCCAGGCCGGATGCGGCGTGGTCGCCGATTCCAACCCCGAAGCGGAATACGAGGAGACGCGCCAGAAAGCCCGCGCGCTGTTCCGCGCCGCCGAGGAAGCGGTGCGCTTCGCCGCCGATCGCGGGCCGCGGTCAGGATAAAAATGGGGAGGAGAAAGATTTTGTTCTTTTTTGAAAAAAAGAACCAAAAAACTTTTGTCCCGTTTGGGGGATTGGCAAATTTTCTCAGGGAGAAGCGTTTATGACAGCATCCAGCACCGGCGCGGCACAGCGCCTGCCCCCGATCGATCCCGCGGACTGGACGCCGGAGCAGAAAAAAGTCGCCGACGAAATCGTCTCCGGCCCGCGTGGCGGCATGCCGGGCCCGTTCAACGCCTGGCTGCGCAGCCCCGATCTCGCCGCACGGTTTCAGAAAGTCGGCGAATATGCGCGGTTCATGACGTCGCTGCCGCCGGCGCTCAATGAACTCGCCATCCTGCTGGTCGCGCGCGACTGGTCGGCGGCCTTTGAATGGTATGCGCATTATCAGCTCGCGATGAAGGCCGGCCTCTCGCCCGCCATCGCCGACGCCATCGCCCAGCGCCGCCGCCCCGCAACCATGAGCGAAGATGAGGCGATGGTGTATGATTTCGTCCACGAGTTGCTGCAAAAACGAAACGTCTCGGACGCGGCTTTCGAGAAAGTCCGGAAGCGATTCGGCGAACGCGGCGTCGTCGATCTCATCGGCACCGCCGGCTACTATGTCGCGGTGTCGATGACCCTCAACGTCGCCGGCGTGCCGGTGCCGGCGGGGAGCAGCGTGCCGAGCCTGTCCGATTAGGCGAGGCGGGGTTAGGCAAGGCCGGCGAGCCAGGCGCGTACACCCGCCGGGTCGCCAAACGCCTCGGCAACGAAAACCCCCTGCCCACCCGCTTCGCGTGCCGCATCCATCCCGTCGGCGTCAGTGACGTCGTCGCCGATGAATACCGGCGTCCGTCCGGCGAAGGGCGGGCGGGCGAGCAGAAAACGCACTGCCGAGCCCTTGTCGGCCCCACGCGGGCGGATTTCCCAGGCCATGTGCGAGGGGAGCAGTGCAAAACGCTCCGCATCCGTCGCGACCAGCGCGGCAAGCGGCGCCGCGAGCGCGTCCTTGGCCTCGGGGATGGCGCGGTAATGGACCACTAAGCCACGCGCCTTCGGTTCATAAAGCGCGCCGGGGTGGGCTGCGACCAAGCGTATCGCCGCCTCGCGCCACGCTTGCGGCACCGAGGGGAGATCGGGGCGCAAAACCGCGTGCCCGGGCGCGAGGCGAAACACCCCGCCATGCTCGCCGGCCAGCGCCACCGGAATGCCGGGGAGAAAATGGTCGAGATCGGCGAGCGGCCGGCCACTCACCAGGGCGAGCGCACCATCGAGACGCCGCGCGAGCCGCGCGAGGAGATCACCAAGTCCAGGCGGGATGACGACGCTATCGGGCGTTGGCGCCAGTTCGACCAGCGTTCCATCAAAATCGAGCAAAAGCGCGAGGCGCTCGCGCGGCGGCAGATCACTCAGTGGCATGCCAGCACGCGGAGATCGTAAATCGGGTTTTCGAGGATGGCGAGGGCCGGCTCGGCGGCGAACATCCAGCCCGAGAAACCGGGCGCGCCGGGGCGCGCATCGCTGACCTCAAGAAAGGCGGCGGCGTCCAGCGCCTGATCGGGAGGGCGTGCGAGGCAGGCGCGGACAGCGATGGTGAGGGCGCCGAAATGCCCGCTTTGGCCAACCGGAACCTCGATCCGGGCGACGCGGACATCATGCTTGTCGAGCGCCTGCAAGGTCGCGATACCACGCGGCTGCCAGTCGGGGGACAGCAACACCGTCTGCGGCGCCGAAGAAGGCGGCGCGGCGGGCGGCGTCATCGTCGTCGCGGGCGGAGCGGCCTCGGGCGCCGGCGTTGCCGCGACCCCACCGAGCGCCGGCGTGTCGGGCGGCGCGGCCTCGGCGGGCGGCAGCAGCGGCTCAGACTGGATCACCGTCGGGTCCGAAGGCGCCAGCAAGGGACGCGGGCCATCGGGCGTTTGCGCGAGCCCCGGCCTCCAAAGCAACGCGCCGAAGAACATAGCGGCGGCGACCCCTCGCCTCACCCGCGTCACGCGCCGCGCGGTGATTTCAGCGACGCGACCAGATCGGTCAGAATCCGCCGCGCCGCCGCCTCATCCACCCCCATCAACAAAGCGTCCTCGAACATGTCCTGCATGACGGTTGCGAGTTCCTGATAATTCTCCGCAAGCACGCGCAATTTTTCCCGGCACGCGACCGGCGTGCCATCGCTCTGCGGCCAGATCAGCGGCGCGGTCACGGCTTGCCGCCGTCCCCGCCATCGCCGGTGGCGCCGTGACCGTCGGTCTTGTTGGCGTTGCTCATATTGGCCATGGAAAAGACGAATTTGCCGAGCAGATCCTCGATATTGATCGAGGATTGGGTGATCTTGATGACCCCGTCGGGCGCCAGATCATGATCGTCCCCACCCGGCGAGAGGGAGAGATATTTGCCGCCCAGCAACCCGTCGCTGGTGATGACCGCGCCGCTATCGGTGGGCAGCTTGATGTCGTCGGCGACGGTCAGCGTCACCACCGCCTCGAACGTTTTCGGGTCGATCGCGGTCGCGGTGACGCTACCGACTTTGACGCCGGCAACCCGCACGTCCGAGCCGACGCCGAGACCATCGATTCTCTGGAAGCGTGCGGTAAGCGGATAGCCGCTCCCGGTCCGCTGCCCCGAATGGGCGACGGCAAAGGCGAGGAAGCCGCCAGCGATGACCAGCACGACGGCGCCGGTCAGAGTCTCGGCGAAATTGCGTTGTGCCACGCCGTCCTAGCTCCCGGGGCTCCAGGCCTCGTAATCGCCGGTCGCGCGGGCCCGCATGCCGCCCTCGTAATCATGCCCCGGCGGGCGATAGCTGGCTGGCGTGCCGGTAAGATTCGGCCGATGCGGCGCCTGCCACGGGCGGCGCGCGGTCTCGGGCAAGGGGGCGTCAGTCAGATGATGGAGCCAGGCGTGCCACTCCGCCGGCACCGCCGAGGCATCCTCGACCGCGCCATAGATCACCCAGCGCCGGGCGCGCTGGCCGGGGCGGGGTTTGCGCTCCTCGAAATACTGATTGCCGAGCGCGTCGCGCCCGATCGGGCGGCCGCGAAAGGTGATGAACAAGCGATGCATACGGTTCATGATGGCCCGACTATAAGCGACAAAACCTCCGCGATCCACCCTGCGCGCTTGGGTCGCGGGCTGAGCCGCGCGGGGGCGCATCCCTGGTTCTTTTCTTTTCCCGCAATCTGCTAA
>NZ_JBMFWJ010000010.1:52753-75929 GCF_049965395.1 Acidibrevibacterium sp. | reverse complement strand
ATTCCGCCCGCATGGTCCGCCCGCCATGAATTACGTCCTCACCCTCGTCGCCGACCGCGCGGCGACCACCCTCGATGCGGCGACCGTCGCCGAAATCGCCGACGCCACCGGCGCCGGGCCAGCGGAAACCCTCTCGCCCGGCGAGGCGGTCGATCTCCCCTGCCCCGCGCCGCCGCCGCCGGCGGCGATCGCGGCCATCCTCGGCGCCCGGCCGATCGATGTGTTTTGCCTCCCCGTCGCGGGCCGGCGCAAGCGTCTGCTGGCCGCCGACATGGACAGCACCATCATCACCTGCGAGGTGATCGACGAACTCGCGGCCGAAGCCGGAATCGGCGCCGAAATCGCCGCCATCACCGCGCGCAGCATGGCAGGCGAGATCGATTTCGCGACCGCGCTCCGCGACCGCGTCGCGCGGCTGCGCGATACCAGGCTCACCGCCCTCGATCGCGTCGCCGCCCGGCTCCGCTGCACCGAGGGCGCGCGCGAGCTGATCGCGACGATGCGCGCCCACGGCGCCGTCACCGCGCTCATCTCCGGCGGGTTCACCTTCTTCACCGCCCGGATCGCCGAATGCCTGGGATTTTCCGCCCATTTCGCCAACCGCCTCCAAGACGACGGGCAGGTGCTCACCGGCACGGTCACCGAGCCGGTGCTCGACCGCGACGCGAAGGAGCGCATCCTTCGCGAACTCGCGCAGCGTCACGCAATTCCGCTCGCCGAGACGATGGCGATCGGCGACGGCGCCAACGATCTCGCCATGCTGGCAACCGCCGGGCTCGGCATCGCGTTTCGCGCCAAGCCCTTGGTGGCGGACGCAGCGCGCGCGCGCATCATCCACGGCACCCTCCGCGCCGCCCTGTTCGCACAAGGCTACCGGCTCAGCGAGTTTCGAGAGTGAAAGAAAGTTTGGTTCTTTTTTGAAAAAAAAGAACCAAAAAACTTTTATCCGGTGACGGAGTGCCCTAGGCGCCGCTTCCGCAAGACAACGGGAGAAAAGTCTTTTTGCTTCTTTTTCGGAAGTCAAAAGAAGGCCTTACCTGCGACTTTCGCCATGCGCGGCGGCGATGAAGGCGCGGATCAAGGCTGGATCCTTCTCGCCCGGCCGTCGTTCGACGCCGGAGGAGACATCGACCGCCGGCGCGCCGGTCATCGCGATCGCCGCGGCGACATTCTCCGGGGTCAGGCCACCGGCGAGCAGCCAGGGCGCCGGCGGGTGCCAGTCCCGCAGCAAATGCCAGTCGAAAGCAACCGCATTGCCGCCCGGGCGGGTCGCGCCACGCGGCGGGCTCGCATCCAGCAGCAAGGCATCCGCGCCTTCGGGGTCGGCGGGAAGATCGGCCGCCGTCGCGATGCCAACCGCGCGCCAGACCGGGCGGCCGAATTCCGCGCGGATCGCCGCCGCCATCGCCGCCGGGCCGTGGATTTGCAGGATATCGAGCGGGATCACGGCTAGCACCGCGGCAATCTCGGCAAAAGAAGGGTTGACGAACAGCCCGACCCGTGGCGGCCCGGCTTTCTCCCGCGCCGAGATTTTCGCTGCCCGCTCGGCGCTGACCGCGCGCGGCGAGGGCGGGAAGAAAACGAAGCCGAGCCAATCGGCGCCGGCGGCGACCGCGGCATCGAAGGCGGCTTCGCAATTGATGCCGCAAATCTTGACCCGCGAGGCGCCGGCCATCGCTCTCAGCCGGCCGGCGGCAGCAGGGTCGGGCTGTCGCCAGGCCGCGCCTTGAGCGTCGCGATCTCCTGCTCGAGCGCCGCAACCCGCGCTTCCGCCCGCCGCGCCCGGCGCCGCGCACCGAGCGCCGGCAGCCAGGTGAACAACGCCCCGAGCAAAAACGCGATCGCCATCGCGCCAAGCACAGCGAGCGCCAACGGCGCTTGCAGGCTCCATCCCGTCGGCCACAGGCGCAGCGCCACCGGCGCGGTGTTCGAGAACACGAACAACACAATGAGCAGCAAAAGCGGCAGAAGGAGGAAAAAACGGAGCATCGGCAGCCCGATCAGGAAGCCGCCGCCGCACCGCCCTGATTGACGCGCTCGCGCAGCTCCTTGCCGGCCTTGAAGAAAGGAACGCCCTTCTCCTCGACCTCGACCAACGTGCCGGTGCGCGGATTGCGCCCGGTGCGGGCCTCGCGATGCTTGACGGTGAAAGCGCCGAAGCCACGCAGCTCAACGCGCGCGCCCTGCGCTAAAGCATTGGCGATTTCCGCGAAAATCGTGTTGACGATTTTCTCGACATCGCTCGCGTAAAGATGCGGATTGGCGGCCGCGAGCTCAGCGATCAGTTCGGATTTCGTCATGGTCTCTATCCTCACCCCCAGATACCACGCCAGCCAAGGATGCCACGCGGCCCCTCACTCGCCGGAAGGCTGCCAGAGCGCCCATCCGCCGTCAAGCATAACCTGTTGTGAAAACAAGATTTTCAGTGGAATGGAGAGCATCCCCCCGAAATTACCGCCGAGCAGCCGCTCGGCCAAGCTGCGGGTTTCGATGTCGCTGACCGGGAGGGTTTCCGGCACCGCGCGGCTTTTCGCGAGCCACGCCCGCGCCTCGCTCTCGCCGCCAAATTCATCGACGAGGCCGAGCGGCAGCGCCTGATGCCCGGTATAGGCGCGGCCATCGGCAAGGGCGCGCACCCGCGCCACGTCCATATGCCGCCCCTCTGCGACCATGGTGACGAACTGCTCATACATGTCCATCACCAGAGATTGCATCGCAGCGCGCCCCTCTGGCGAAAGCGGCTTGGTGAAGCTCGGCTGGTCCTTGAGCGGGCCAGACACGATGGCATCGGCATTGACCCCGAGCTTGCCAAGAAGGCCGGAGATGTCACCGGTTTCGAGCAAAACGCCGATCGAGCCGGTGAGCGTCGCCGGGCTGCAGAAAATCCGCGCCGCCGGCACCGCGATCATATAGCCCGCCGAGGCGGCGATCCCGTCCATCACCGCGACCACTGGCTTTTTTGCCGCAACCCGGGCGATGGCGTCGTGCAGGCTCTCGCCGCCCGCGACCGAGCCACCGGGGCTGTCGATCTCGACGATCAGCGCCGCGACCGAGGGGTCAGCGGCCAGCGCGCTGACAGCCCGGGTCACGGTGCGATCCTCGGTGATCACCCCGCGCACCAGCAGCCGGGCGACGTGAAGGCGGCCGGGCACGACGCCACCGCCCCCGCCCAAACCGGCGGCGAGCGCCGCGACAACCGCGAGCACCGCGACGATCCGCCACACCGCGAGGCGGCGCTTGAGGCGCCGCCGATCGAGCAGAAGATCGGCCTCGAGGTTCATCGCCGCGCGCCGCGCTTCGCTTACTCGGTCTCCTGCTGCGCCTGCTGGTTGCGCCGGCGGATCGCCGCACCCAGGATGTCACCGAGGGACGCGCCGGAATCGGAGGAGCCGAAATCGGCCATCGCCTGCTTCTCCTCGTCCACTTCCTTGCCCTTGATGGTGAGGCTGAGCTTGCGCGCGGCGCGATCGACCGCCGTCACCTTGGCGTCGAGCTTTTCGCCGACCGCGAAGCGCTCGGCGCGCTGATCGGCCTTGTCGCGGGCGAGTTCGGCGCGGCGGATGAAACCGCCGAGAACGTCGTCGACCTTGACCTCGATGCCGTTCGACTGCACCGCCGTCACGACGCAGGTAACGATATCGCCCTTGTGGATGCGATCGAGCACATCCGCCGCCGGATCGACCTGCAACTGCTTGATTCCGAGGCTGATGCGTTCCTTCTCGACATCGACGTCGAGCACCTTGGCGCGCACGATGTCGCCCTTGTTATATTTCGTGATCGCGACCTCACCGGGCTCGTCCCAGGAGATGTCGGACATGTGCACCATGCCATCGAGATCGGCGGTGAGACCGATGAAGAAGCCGAATTCGGTGATGTTGCGGATCTCGCCCTCGATCGTCGAGCCGATCGGATGCTGATCGAGGAAGACCTCCCAGGGATTGCCCTGGACCTGTTTCAGGCCGAGCGAAATGCGCCGCTTGCCGGCATCGACGTCGAGCACCATGACCTCGACTTCCTGGCTGGTCGCGACGATCTTGCCGGGATGGACGTTCTTCTTCGTCCACGACATTTCCGAGACATGCACCAAGCCCTCGACCCCGGGCTCGAGTTCGACGAACGCGCCATAATCGGTGATGTTGGTGACGCGGCCGGTGAATTTCGTCCCCGGCGGGTATTTCGCCGCAATCCCCTCCCACGGGTCGGCCTCGAGCTGCTTCATGCCAAGGCTGATGCGCTGGGTTTCGGGGTTGAAGCGGATCACCTGTACGCGCACTGGCTGGCCGATCTGCAGCGCCTCGGCGGGATGGTTGATCCGCCGCCAGGCGATGTCGGTGACATGGAGCAGGCCATCGACGCCGCCCAAATCGACGAAGGCGCCGTAATCGGTGATGTTTTTCACCACGCCGTCGATGATCATGCCTTCCTTGAGGCCCTGGATCAGCTCGGTCCGCTGCTCGGCGCGGGTCTCCTCGAGCACGGCGCGGCGCGAGACGACGATATTGCCGCGCGCGCGGTCCATTTTCAGGATTTGGAAGGGCTGGGGCGTTCCCATCAGTGGGGTCACGTCACGCACCGGGCGGATATCGACTTGGCTGCCCGGCAGGAAGGCGACGGCGCCGCCGAGATCGACGGTAAAGCCGCCCTTGACACGGCCATAGATGGTGCCGGTCACGCGCTGGTTGGCGGCGAAGGCCTTTTCGATATTGGTCCAGGATTCCTCGCGCCGCGCCTTCTCGCGCGACAGCACGATGGCGCCGTCGCGGTCCTCGTAGCGCTCGACGAACAGCTCGACGGTGTCGCCGGGTTTGACCTCCGGTGCCATCCCTGGCGGGGCGAATTCCTTGAGCGGCACCCGGCCTTCGCTTTTGAGGCCGACATCGACGATCGCGAATTCATCGGTCAAGCGCAGCACGTGGCCGGTGATGACCGACCCCTCGAAGCCGGCATCGCGGCCGAGGGTTTGGTCGAGCATGGCGGCGAAATCCTCGCCCCCGGCATCGCGGCCGGGCGCGGCGGTAGCAGACGCAGTGGCAGCCATCGGAATGGGTCGATCCTTATGTGGCGCGGGCTGGCCAAAGCCACCCGGTCCTGGTTTGCGCGTCCGGGTCGCGGACACGTCTTGCCCGTGCAGGTCGCAGGGGCCGATGAAACACCTGAATGAACGGAAGCGGCAGAGCGCCACGCCGCCGGGGGACCGGCCGCGTGGCGTTGCGGACAGATACGCCATACCCTTCGCGAGTCAAGTAAAACCCGCGCCGGCAAGCCGGTTTTCCTCGTGATCGTCGGTCACGAAGGCGATGCGCGCGCGCCGATGGCGGCAGCGACCAGGGCGAGCGCCGCCTGGAACGCGGCCTCGGCGTCAAGGGTGGTGGTATCGAGCGTGACCGCATCCGCCGCCGGGCGAAGGGGGGCGATCGTGCGCGCCGCATCTTCGGCATCGCGCGCCGCCAAATCGGCCATCACCTGCGCGAGCGCGCCGAGCACGGCGCCACGCTCGCGCCAACGCCGCTCAGCGCGTGCGGCGAGCGAGGCGGTGACGAACAGCTTCGCCGTCGCGTCGGGCAGAACCACCGTGCCGATATCGCGCCCATCCAGCACCGCCCCTTGGGTGCGGGCAAACTGGCGCTGAAAGTCGAGAAGGGCGGCGCGCACCGCGGCCTGGCCGGCAACCTCGCTCGCGGCGCGGTCGGCCGCTGGGGTGCGGAGATCGTCGCGCGTGAGGTCGGCGGGGGTGAGTGCGCGCGCCGCCTGCGCCGCTTGCGCCGGATCGGCGGGATCGCCGCCATGGTCGAGCACGCGCCGGCCGACGGCGCGATAAAGCAGCCCGGTATCGAGATAGGGAAGGTTGAAATGGGCGGCGAGACGGCGGGCCAGCGTCCCCTTCCCCGCCGCCGCCGGCCCGTCGATCGCGATGGTGAGCGGCGCTGCCATCATGCCGGCGCCATCGTCGCCCCGAGGCCGTTCATCAGGCCAGCAAATCCGGGGAAGCTGGTTTCGATGAAACGGGCATCGTCGATCGCCACCGGCGCGAGGCTCGCGAGCCCGAGCACCAGCGCGCTCATCGCGATGCGGTGATCCATTCCGGTCGCAACCATCCCGCCCCCCGGCGGAGGCGCGCCGGCGCCGTGGATGATGAGATCGTCATCCTCGATCGCGGCCCGAACGCCATTGCCAGCGAGCAGCGCCGCCGTTGCGGCCAGCCGGTCGCTCTCTTTCACGCGCAATTCGGCGAGCCCACGGAGCCGCGTCGTGCCGCGCGCGCACGCGGCGGCGACGGCGAGGATAGGATATTCGTCGATCATGCTCGGGGCGCGCGCCGCCGGCACATCGACGCCCCGGAGCGCCGCGTGGCGGACCGAGAGATCGCCGACCGGCTCGCCGCCGCTGATCCGGCGATTTTCGATCACGATGCCCGCCCCCATTTCCTCGAGCGTCGCAAAAAGGCCAGTGCGCAGCGGATTGAGGCCGATCCCGGGCAGCGTGATCGCCGAATCGGGCACCAAGAGGGCGGCGACCAGCGGGAATGCGGCCGAGGAAGGATCGCCCGGCACGGTGATGTCGGCGCAACGCAATTCCGGCAACCCGGCGAGTTCGATCACCCGCCCCTCCCCGTCATCGCCCACCGAAACGCTGGCCCCGAAATGACGCAGCATGTTTTCCGAGTGATCGCGCGTCGCCACCGGCTCCTCGACGCGGGTGATCCCGCGGGCGTTGAGGCCGGCAAGCAAAATCGCCGATTTCACCTGCGCCGAGGCCACCGGCAGGCGGTAGGCAATCGGCAGCGCCGTGCCGGTGCCGGCGATCGCGAGCGGCATCCTGCCGCCGGCGCGGGCAGAAAACGTCGCACCAGAGGCGGCAAGCGGTGTCATCACCCGGCGCATCGGCCGCCGGCGGAGGCTGGCATCGCCGGTGAGCACCGAAAAAATCGGGTGGCTCGCGAGAATGCCGGCGAGGAGCCGCGCCGCGGTGCCGGAATTGCCCATGTCCAGCACATCTTCGGGCTCGACGATGCCGCCAACCCCGCGCCCGGCGACGCGCCAGTCGCCATCCCCCTCGCGCGTCACGGCAGCGCCCAACGCCCGCATCGCCGCCGCCGTCCGCAGCACGTCTTCCCCTTCGAGCAGGCCGGTGATCCGGCTCTCGCCGAGCGCGAGCGCGCCGAGCATCAGCGCCCGATGGCTGATCGATTTGTCCCCCGGCACGCGCGCCACCCCAGCGAGCCCGCGCGCCGGGCGCCGCGATACCATTCCCGCCTCAGGCCGCTCGCCCACTGCCTTTTCTCCCTGCCGACACCGCCATCGCCGCCGGCGCGATAGCACGGCGCTCAGGGGTTTGACAGAGGCGCAGGGGAATGGCATGGGGCGCGCCCGATTGGCATGTTCCAATTGGCCGTGTTGTTTGCCAATTGGCGTTTTAACGAGGCCCCCGATGGCGAAGCCCGAACTCGGCAGCAAGCGCACCTGCGTCCAATGCGGCACCCGGTTCTATGATCTCCTGAAACAGCCGGCGATCTGCCCGAAATGCGGCGCCGAGCAGCCGCCCGAGCAGCCCCGTCTTCGCCGCCCGCCCGCCGCCGTGGTCGAGGATAAGCGGCCGAAGAAAGCGGTGGCGCCGGAGCTCGAGGATGCCGATCTCGTCGATATCGAGGTGGTCGAGGACGCGGACGTGATCGAAGACACCGCCGATCTCGAAGACGATGCCGACACGCTCGACGCCGATATCGAGGTCGAGCCCGACGGCGACGAGGCCGATCACTGAGGGTGAGCGGCGGCGGCCATCTGGTCAACGCCGCCGCGCCCGGTTAACCTCGCGGCCATGAAGATGAGAGGCCGGCGCGCCGACCAGCACGCCGAGGGGAGGAAAACATGCCGCGTTTCTGCGCCAATCTCTCGATGATGTTCAACGAGGTGCCGTTCCTCGAACGTTTCGCCGCCGCCGCCGCCGCCGGCTTCACCGCCGTCGAGTATCTGTTTCCCTATGACCACGATCCGGCGACGCTGCGCGCCGCCCTCGACGCGGCGGGCCTGACCCAGGTGCTGTTCAACGCCCCGCCTGGGGATTGGTCGGCGGGGGAGCGGGGCATCGCCTGTCTTCCCGGCCGCGAAGCGGAATTCCGCGCCGGGATCCGCCGCGCCCTCACTTACGCGCAAGCGCTCGGCTGCCGACAGGTGCATTGCATGGCCGGGCTCGCGCCCGCTGGGCTTTCGCCGGTGACGCTGGCCGCGGTCTATGCGACCAACCTCGCCTGGGCGGCAGAAGAGGCGCAGGCGGCCGGGGTCAGATTGCTGATCGAGCCGATCAATCACCGCGACATGCCGGGCTATTTCCTTAATACCACCGACCAGGCCGCCGACCTCATCGAAGCGCTCGGGCGCGAGCGCCTCGGCCTGCAATTCGACCTCTATCACTGCCAGATCACCGAGGGTGACGTGACACGGCGGATGGCGCGCCTCATGCCGCTGATCGCGCATATGCAGATCGCCGACGTCCCTGATCGCCATGAGCCGGGAAGCGGTGAAATCGGCTGGGAGTATGTTTTCGCGCGCATCGACGCGCTCGGCTATCAAGGCTGGGTCGGCTGCGAATACCGCCCGGCCGGCGACACCAATGCCGGGCTCGCCTGGCGCCGGCGCTATGGCGTTTGAGCGCGGCACGCAACGGAAGGAAAAGACCATGCAGATCGGTTTCATCGGCCTTGGCATCATGGGGCGCCCGATGGCGCTCAATCTCAAGAAGGCCGGCCACGAGATCCTGGTTCCCGAACGCGCGACCCTTACGGCGGAAATCCGCGCGGCGGCAACCGTGCTCGCCGATGCGACGGCGGTCGCGCGCGCCGCCGAGGTGGTGATCCTGATGCTGCCCGACACCCCCGATGTCGAGCAGGTGCTGTTTGGCGCAAACGGCGTCGCGGACGGCCTGGCGGCGGGCAAGCTGGTGATCGACATGTCCTCGATCGACCCGCTCGCGACCAAGCGCTTTGCTGAACGCATCGCGGGCCTTGGCTGTCACTATCTCGACGCGCCGGTCTCGGGCGGCGAGGTCGGCGCCACGCAAGCGACGCTCACCATCATGGTCGGCGGGCCGGAGGCGGCGTTCCGGCGCGCAGAGCCCCTGTTTGCCGCCATGGGCAAGAGTATCACCCATATCGGGGCCGAGAATGGCGCGGGCCAGATCTGCAAGGTCGCCAACCAGATCGTGGTCGCGCTCAATATCGAGGCGGTGGCGGAGGCGTTGCTCTTCGCCTCGCGTGCCGGCGCCGATCCCGCGCGCGTCCGCGCCGCCCTGCTCGGCGGTTTCGCGGCCTCGCGGGTGCTCGAAGTGCATGGCCAGAGGATGCTGGATCACAGCTTCGCTCCGGGCTTTCGCGTCCGGCTGCATCAGAAGGATCTCAACCTCGCGCTCTCGGCGGCGCGTCAGCTCGGCCTTGCCCTCCCCAACACGGCGAGTGCGCAGCAGCTTTTCTCGGCGGTGGTGGCACATGGTGGCGCCGACCGCGACCATGCGGCGATGCTGGAAGCGCTCGAAGGGCTGGCCGCGCATAAGGTGCACGCGCCAGGGTGAAGACACGCGGAACGGGATTCCATTACTTTTTATTCACGTCATATGAAGATCGCGGCCATCAGCGCCGAAATATTATCGCTGATATGAAATTAAGCCCATGACTCTGATTCCGAGACATGCGATAATCACCTATTAAATTTTGTCCGAATCGGAATGCGGATCAGGATTCGGGTGACAGGATTCGGGTGTTTCGAGCTCTGGAGGGATACCGCTCATGCGCTTCACTGAGATTGGCCAGCAACTGCGCGCTTATCGCATGGAAACCGGCCTTCGCGCCGAGGAAATCGCCGCTCGTCTCGGCGTCTCCCGGGCCGCGCTCTATCGCTATGAAAAAGGCGAAGTCATCAAGCTCGACACCATTCAGCGTTTGGCTGAATTGCTCAAAATTTCACCCTTATCCCTACTCGGGATCGGGGTCGAATATTATAATCGTCCTGCCGGCTATTTCGAGCGCCTCCGCCAGATCGAGGAAACCGCCGATCAGATCCTGCTCGTGCATCAGCCGATCTGTTATCTCACCACCTCCGCCAACTATGATTCGGCGCTCGCCGAGGCCTTTTTCGAAGCCGCCGACGCCGCCGGGGCGGAGCGCGGCGCCATGCGCTCGGCAGCGGAGCAATTGCTCGGCCTCCTTGCCGCACGCAAGAAATCCTACCAAGCGCGACGCCCGAGCATCATCGCCATGGTCTCGGCGTCCTCGATCGCCCGCTTCCTCGAAGGCGGGATCGCGAGCGCGCTGCCGCTTTCGGAACGGATGCGCCGTGTCTGCCGCGACGTCGCCGCCACCGAAGTTGAACATACCGCAAGCCTGATGGAAACCGAGCCGATGGGCCTGCAATTCGGCCTCCTGCAATCGGGTGAGCCGAGCAGCACATTCGAGATTCTCCGCACCCGCGATCGCGCCAGCCTCGCCGTCAACCCGTTCCCACCCGATACCGCCCCGAATGGCCAGCCCGGCGTTGCGATGGTGACCAGCGCCGATGACGCCGTCGGCGCGCATCAGCGCGTCGCCGAAGCCAATTGGCGTGACGTCCTCAAAGGCACCGCCGCCGCCGCCAAGCTCCGCGACCTCGTCGCCAAGGCGCGCGCATCGGCCTGACGCCGCGCCGCCCGGTTCGAGCGATCACTCCGCCGAGCGGATCGCCGCCGCGAGTTCGGGGGAACGCGCGGCCGGGTGAGCGGGGTTGGCAAAGCGCACTTCGCCGCCCGCCGCGGATTGCGGCACCGGCAGGCCGATCAGCTCGGCCCGTGTCGCGCAGCTCACCGCGGCCACCGGACGCGCCTCGGCGCCGGCGAGGAAGCCCCGCGCCGCGCCCTCGAGGCGAAGCGTCTCGCGCAAGCCACGCCATTCGGCGAGATCGGTGTCCTCGAGAAACATCGCCAGAACGCCAGGCGCGGCGCCGCTCAGCCGGGCGCCGCTGAGCGCCGCGAGGCGCCGCCTGAGCGCCGTCCCGACATCGTCCTCGCGCGCCGCGCGCGCTGCCATGACGAACACGCCCTGGCCGGCGACGGTGACCGAAAGATGCGCTTCGGGACCAAAATCGCCGCGTAATTGCGCGAGTAGGCCGTGTTGACTGGTGTCCGTCCCGGCAAGGACGAGCGGATCGAGCCGCAGCACCGCCGTCTCATCCTGCTGCGCCCGAGCATCACCCGCCAAAAGCGTGCGGATGCGCGCCTGCAGGTGCGCGGGGCTCGCATTCTCTCCTCCCCCATCAGCCCGCAACCCCTGCGGCAGCGTCATCTTGAGGAGATAGCGGCCGGGATGAGCAGCAAGCCAGGCGTGCAGATCGGGATCGACGCGGTCGGCGAGCTGCCGCCAGGCCTGCCGCGAAACCTCGCGTCCGTCCTCGGCGGAGAGGACGTCGCAGACGATTTCGGCGCGGGCACCATTGCGGCTGATCGCGAGATCGAACGCGGCGCCGGTCTCGAGCCCGGCGAAACTGACCGAAAATCCCCGCCGCCGATGCCGCTCGGCGACCCGCATCTGGTGAAAAATCGGGGTGAGCGCGCCATCGCCACTGAGCGCGGCGTGGAGGCTGGCGTGCAGCGCCGCCTTTCCCTTCGCGGCGAGGCCGCGAAACGACGCCGCAAGCAAGCCGGCGAGATGGACGATTTCGCTTTCCGCGGCATTCGGCGCGCGCGCCGGCGCGCGCAGCAGCCGGGCGATGGTCAGCTCGATCGCATGCCGCTGCCGCGCCGCCCAGCCACAGCGCCGCCCCTCCGCGGCCGCCGCTTCCAGCGCCTCGATACGTGACCACCAGGTTTCCTTGCCGACCACGCCGACGAAGCTCTCCAACGGCTTTTCAGACATGAGACCCCAACCACTCGCTGCTTTGCCCTGACTTACGCGCGGGGCAGCGGAATGGATGCAGTGTCGCGGTCACACAACCGTGAACGGATCAGAACGGAAACCGCACCGAGAAAATCCAGGCATGGGTGTAGGTCGGCGTCAGCGGGTCATATTCGGCGTGCGGCGAGACCGCGAACTGATAGCCGAAACCGAAGGTCATACGCAGGCGTCCATAGAGCTGAAAGCGGCCGAAAAGAATGCCGGGAGACAGGAAGACCTCGTTCTTGCCGCCACGCGCGCCGCTCAGAAAATCGAGATCGGTGATGCTGAATTCCGGCCATAAATAGTCCAGAAAATGATATTGCAGCGTAACATTGGTCGCGAGCTGCGCCCCGATGGTAATGAGATGATCGGTCGGGTACGGGGTGCCGGACGTCGCCTGGAGGTCGAAATCGCCGATGCCGAAGCCGCCGGCGATGGTCGGGGTGAGGACATAGGCGTTTTCGCTATAGCGCGGGATGCCGATCGGCGCCTGGCCGGAGAAGAACAGGGTCAGGATATAATTGCCGTTCTGCTCGTTGGCCGAGGCCAGGCGCTGCTTGAACAGAAACACCGGCTAGTCGGCGAAGCCGCTGGCGCCGCGCGGGATGTTGCCGGTGGTGACATAGGGCGGGGTGTTGAGGATGAGCTCCTCGGTTTCGGTCGGGATCAGTTCCAGCCCCTTGCCGGAATCATAGACGTCGATAGCGGCGCCGTTGGGCGCGTGCTCCCAATACTGGTCCCAGCGGAATTCCTCCTCGAGACGCGGGGTCACGGTGATGATCGGCGTCATCCAATGCGGCTGCTCGGCTTGCGCGCGGTCGACGCGGTCGAACCAATGCGAGAAATAGTCGGAAATATTGTCATAACCGGGGTCATAGGTCGGATTGACGATCGCCGGCGCCGGCGCCGGGATGACCGGCCCGACGCTATCCTCCGCCGCCGCGAGATCCGGGGCGATGAGCGCGCAAATCCCCATCCCGGCCACCAGTGGCCAGATCCACGCTTTTGATAACAAGGTATTTCCTCCGCTCTCTGGAAATCGGGGAAACCTGCCGGGAGGTTTCCTTCGGTGATCTCGCTATGTTTATATAAACATTACGTGAGCGCAAGGCGGATTCCACGCTCTCATCGTAACCCGAGTTATTATTTTTTTATGCTTGGCGCCCTATCCCGCCGGCGCCGAGCAGGACGCGGCGCCGAAGACGCAAAACCGCGCGCAATGCGGGTGATTGAGGGTCACCGGGCGCATGGCCGCGGCAAGATCGGTGCCGAGATCGAAGTCCGGCGCATAGGGCTGCAAGGTGCAGGCGACGAGGCGCGGCGCCGCCTCACCGCGGCGATGGACGACCATGCGTGAGGTCTCGCACATCACCCGCCGCCCGCCCTGCGCCAAGGTCTGCCAGCAGGTTGCACTCACCTCCGGCGGGTCGGGCTGGTTCGCGAGTTCGGGAAACAGCACCAAGCGCGCGGGGTCGAAGGCGTCAAGCGCAAGGCCACGCTCGGCGAATAATTTGGCAAAGCCGGCGCGCCATGCGCTTTCATCCTCGCCCGCGGGAAAGCGGGCGGCGATCGAAAGCGCGGCGCCAGTTCCGGCAAGCATGCCAAGCCCGGCGAGTGTCGGCGCGAAACTCCCGGCGCCGCGCAGGCGCTCATGGCCCGCCTTGGTATAGTGATCGAGCGACACCCGGATCACCAGCCGCGCGCCGTGGGCGGCAGCCAGCGCACGCAGGAAAGCGGCGTGGCGCTGCAGCGGGCGCATGGCGTTGGTCAGCACCAAGGCGCGATAGCCACGTTCGAGCGCGGCGGCGATCATGCCCGGGGTGTCCGGGTTCAGAAACGGCTCGCCGCCGGTGAAGCCGATTTCGGCAAGCTCGGGATGGTGTGCGGCCGCCTCGTCGAGAAGCCGGTCGAAATCGGCGCGGGCGAGATAGATCAGGCGATCATTGCGCGGGCTGCTTTCGATATAGCAATCGGTGCAGGCGATGTTGCAGAGGGTGCCGGTGTTGAACCAGAGGGTTTCGAGGCCGGTCGGCGCCACCGTGGCATGCGGCTCGCCGCGCGCGGTCCGCATTGGGTCGACGAAGGCCGGCCGCGGCGCCGATGCGATTGCGCCGTTTTGTGGCCAACGGTGCGTCGCGGGCGCGAGCGCAGCGCCGCTCATCGCTTGCTCGGCGGGCGGCAGGATGTCGACATTCGGCCAGACGCCGCTTTCCAGCGTCTCGGCATAGTCCTCCGGCAGCCCGGCCCGCCGCATCGCCGCCGCCGCCCGGCGGTGATCATAGGCGAGCGGCAGATGGCGGATCGTAAGACCGTCGCGCCCGGGAATGAGCAGGCTGAACCAGCCACGCGGGGTTCCGTCATTGGCGGGAAGGCCGATCACCCCGGCATTGTGCCAGAGCCGATCGGCGATGACGCGGGTGAAAGGCACGCCGCAATGGCCGCCGATCACGCCCTCGGTGCCGGTCGCGGCGATTTCGCGCGCAAGATCGGCGTCCGGGTGAGAGGCAAAGACGAAGCGGTTGATCCGGCTCGGCGCGCCATGGACGACAGCGAGGCGATGCCCGCCGATGACGAGATCGAGCCGGCGCGGCAGCCCCGCCATCCAGCGCCGCGCCGCGTCATCGACATGGGCGCTGGCATAGGTGAACCACGCCGCGGAAAGCCGCTCGCAGCTCGATCCTGGGGCAAAGCCGCAGCCGCAATCCTCGGCGCCGGCGGCCAATTGCTCCTCACAATTGCCCATCACCGTCGCGATCCCGGCGGCGCGAATGAGATCGACCACCGCCTGCGGATCGGCGCCATAGGCGACGACATCGCCAGTGCAAATCATGCGCGCCGGCGGGATGCCGAGCCGTTCGGCCTCGGCGAGCAGCGCCTCCGTCGCCTCGCGGTTGCTGTAGCCGCCGCCGAAGACCAGAACCGGCCCCTCGGCGACGAGCAGCGGCACCAACGCCGCCGCGTCCTGCCGCACGCCGCCGTCAGGCACGCGACGCCCCCGACGTCATTGCCGATGCCGGCGCCGCTGGCGCGATCCGCTCGAGCGCCAGCCCGCTTCCTTCGACCCCACCCGCGATCCGCCAGACAACCATCACCAGCGCCCCGAACAGCCAGAACCCGGCGAGCAGGAACAGCGCCGCCGCCATGCTGTGGGCACCGAAGGCGGCGACCAGGAACGGCGCGATCATCGCCCCGATCCGCCCGACCGCGACGCTGGCGCCGATGCCGGTCGCGCGCAAATAGGTCGGAAACAATTCCGAAAATGTCGGATAGGCGGCGATCCAGCTTGCTGTCGCCAAGAGATTGGTGAGCGCGAACCCGGCCATGATGACGCCGGCGCCAAGGCCGGACGCGAGCGCCAAGGCGATGGTCGCGAGCCCGGTTGCGCCATAAAACAGGCTCACGCTCCAGAACCGGCCGAAGCGATCGAGCGTCAGCGCCGCGGCCAACCCGCCGGCCAGCGCGCCGAAACTACCGGCGAGATAAAAGAGCGGCAAGGCGTGCGGCGCAAGATGCAAGGCAGGCAGTACCACGAGCGGGAGGAAGGCGAACAGGCCGTAATAGCCGGCCGCCTCGGCGAAATCGAGGGCGGCACCGAGCGCAAGCCGCCCCGGGGCCTGGCGCAGCAACGTGATCAGCGAGGCCTTCGCAGCCGGCGCGGCGGGCAGCGCGAACCGACCCGGCGCCTCGCCGGTCACCCGCGCGAGGATGGCGGCGGCTTCCGCGCCGCGGCCTTGCGCGAGCAGCCAGCGCGGGCTTTCGGGCAGATAGCGCCGCAGCCAGGCGGTAGAAAGCGCGATCAGTCCGCCGGCCGCGAACACCACCCGCCAGCCGAGATCGGGCGGAAGGGCCGCGAGCAGCGGCCAGGCGAGAAGGGCGGCAAACAGGCTGCCGAGCGGCCAGAAATTGAGCACGATCGCCGAAGCCCGCCCGCGCGCGCGCCGCGGCACCAATTCGGTGATCGCCGCATTGATCGCGGCATATTCAGCGCCGACCCCAAGCCCGGCGAGGGCTCTTAGCACGAGGAGCACGGCGAGATTGGGCGCAGCAGCAGCAGCCAACGTCGCAAGACCATAGAGCGCGAGACTGACGAGAAAAACCCGCCGCCGTCCATAGCGGTCAGACAAGGCGCCGAACCACGCCGCCCCCAGCATCAGCCCGCAAAACCAGGCGGCGAGCAGCACCGACATCGCCTGCCCGCCGAGGTGAAACCGCGCTCCGAGCGCGCCCATGACATTGCCAATCAAAGTCACCTCAAACGCGTCCATCGCCCAGCCGACGCCAAACAGCAGGACGGCGACGGTATGAAACCGCCGCCATGGTGCCTCCGACAGCGCATCGAACGGGGAAGAGAGTGGGTTTTTGTCCAGAACGGTCATTCCTCGCGGCAAGTGGCAAGCCCAGCCAGGTCGCAGACGATCACCGGCACCGACCAAAGCGCGCCCGGATCAGCGCGAAGGCGCAAGGCCGCGGGCTGAGATGGCTGGATGAGATAACAGATGATGACGCCCTCGCCAAGCGTGAGTGCCCGATTAGCGCGCAGATCCGGATCCCCTGTCAATTCCCCGGCACCGAGGCCAAGAAGGTCGCCCGCCGCTTGGCCGGCATCAATGATGTGATGAGGCGTGCGAACGCGTCGCCGCGAGAGGCATGGTCCCGGTGGCGCGGGCCGCGAAACCGCCTGGCGAGGGGGTTGCGCTGCGCGCGGCCATGGCGCGGGCGAAGCCCGGGCGGATATGGGTCATGATCCGCTCGGCATTGACGTGGATTTCATCGACGATCGCGCGATTTTCCGCGACGGCACGCGCGGGCGCCGATGCCGCGCGCGCCGCCGCGGCGGCATGGCTTAGCGCAGTGATACTCAAGGCCGCACGCTGCGCGAGCGCCGCCGGGTCAGGCGCGGTTGGGTGGTCGGGATCGGCGACGGCGAGCCGGTTGACCGCGCGCAGATAGGTGCGATCGACCGGATACGGGGGGATATAAAATTCCCCTGGCCAAAGCGGCGTCCAGGCCAGCGAGCCGAAGGGATAGAGCGATGGCGTGCCGAGATCGAAGCCGAAGCCGCTCCCCAACCCGAGCCCGGCATTCTGCCCGACGAAGGCGACCAACGCCGGGGCATAGACCGGCGGCGCGTTGAGCGGCGCATTGGGCAGCGTCGGCGCCCACGCCCAACTGCCATCGACCGGCACCCAGCGCCCATAATGAAACGGCGCGAAGCCCCAACTGGTGCTGTCCACCCAGGTCCAGCCCCAGGGCGCGACATAGGTCCAGGTGCCGGTGGTATAGGGCGTATAGCCGCTGCTCTCGGGCGGCGACCAGAGCGGACCAAACGCGGTGCTATTGCGCCACGATCCCACCGAGAGCAGGTTCTCGCCCCCGGTCATGCGGGCCACTTGCGGCGGCAGCGCGAAGACCGGCGGCGACGAGGCATATTCCGCCGGATCATGCGCCCCCATCGTGAGGGTGAAATCATCGACCTGCAAATCGCCGACGGCGCCGCGATAGGGGCTTTGCGCGCCGACGAAAACCGCGCTCCGCTCAACACCGAGGCGATAGGAACGAAGACCACTGACGATTTCCGCCGGCGCGTCGAGCCCGGAAAACCGGGTCGCGTGCGGGTTTTTGCCGGTGCTGTCGCCGGCTTCGATGACGAAGCGGCCGGTGCGCTCGGCGCGCAGGGTCGCGCGCGCGGTCACAATATACCAGGTCTCACCGGGATCCGGGTCACGAATATCAAGAAACATGGCGCCAGCGGAGAGGCGGCCGACGAAGCGATGGTCATCGAGGCGAATGATCGCAAGGCGCGCAGTCTCGCCGAGCCAGAGCCGAGACGGGCCGATCTCGAGCTTGACCTCAGCGCCAGCGCCGGTGATCAAGTCACTCGCGGTGGTCAGAGGATCGTTGCGCCGCGCCGCCCCCCAGCCGCCGGCACCATCGCCCTGACGGAGCGCAACCGCGCCGCGCAGCGCCGCGACCCGCCCGACCCGCGCCGGCGGCGAAAGCGAATCGGATGGAGCCGCCTCGGCATCCGCGCCTTGCTGCGGCGCGGCCGGCTGCGCGCTGGCCGTCCCGCCTTGAAGCCAGGCAGGGAGACCGAGGGCCACGGCCAGGAAAGGCGCCAAGAGATTTCGCCGCTGCGCGCGCATGACCCTTGAGATGCGCTGGCTCTCCGGCGATGAAAAGGGCGGACCGGCGCAAGGTGGGAAAATCGGGACAGTGAGGCGCGGCGTTGACGCCGAAATGATCGCGCCTGGGCGTGTCTCCCCACGGCAAACCTTGCCATATATGCTATGATCGTCCGCGTATCCCGCGCGGGCTAAAGGAGAACCTTCCGTGATGCGTGCGAGGCGAATCCCGCGCCGCTTACTTGCTGCCCTTGGCCTCCTCGCCTGGCTCGGCGGCTGCGGCGGTGACGCAAGCTATTACACCGCCGGCTACGGCGATGATTACGGCTATGGCGGCTATGGCGGCGATCCCTATTACGGCGGCTATGGCGGTGACCCGTATTATGGCTATGGCGGCTATGGCGGCTATGGCGGTTATGGTGGTTACGGGTATGGCTACGGCATCGACCCCTATTGGGGCTGGGGGCTTGGCTTTCTCGGTTTTGGCGCCCTTGCCTTCGGCGGCTATGGCGGATTTTATAATAACGGCGGCTATTTCAATCATGGCGGCTTCGGCCACGGCTATGGTGGCGGCGGTTTCCATGGCAACTGGGCGCATGCCTATGGCGGGCCGGGTGGCCATCTCGGTGGCTTCGCCGGCGCGCATTCGGGCTTCGGCGGCTTCCATGGCGGCGGTTTCGGCGGCTTTCATGGCGGCGGTTTCGGTGGCGGCGGTGGCGGCTTCGGCGGCCATCACTGAACGCGGTCACGACGGGGTGCCGCGCGGCGCCGTCTCGCCCCGCCCCAGCTCGGCAAGAGCGGCGACAATGGCGTCTGGCGCCGGCGGGCAGCCGCGCAGCACAAGGCGCGGGGCAAACGCCGAGATGCCGTCGAGACAGGCATAGCTGCCCGCGAAAACCCCGCCCGTGATCGCGCAATCGCCGAGTGCTGCGAGGTGTTTCGGCGCCGCCATCGCCTCCCACGCCGCGCCGAACGCATAGGCCATGGCGCGGGTGAGCGGGCCGGCGACCAGCAGGATATGCGCCTCGGCGGGCGTTGCGACGAGCGCTAATCCAGCGCGAGCGAGCGCCGCCCGCGCCAGGCGCATCTCCAAAGCGCAGCCGCCACACTCGCCGGTGTCAAGAAAAAACACGCCCCGCGCGTCGTTCACGTCGCCCCCTCCGGCTTGGCCGAATGCCGGCGTTTTCTCCCCTTCGCCATCTGTTCCGCGCGCCGATCAGCGGGCATAGTGTCGGCGTTACGGAGACCGAATCGCACGTTATCCCGTCATTGTGAAGACGAAAATACCGTCCGCCCCTGGCGGTTAAATCATGTCGCTTTATCAAGCAGCGGATCGAATCGTGGCGGAAGGAAGATTATCCTATGAGTGGCATTGACCAAAATAAATTTCGCGTTCGTCGTTCAGAGATCTGGCCTAATTTCTTCATCGTCGGCGCCGCCAAGGCGGGCACCACCTCGCTTTATTCCTATCTCCGCCAGCATCCGGAGATCTTCATGCCCGAGGATGTCAAGGAGCCGCATTATTTTGCGCAAGTGCGCCCCTCCCGCGCCCAGCGTTTTGCCTCTCCGGTATTTATCTCCGATCGCGAGGCCTATCTTCGCCTGTTTCGCGCTGGCAAGAATTATCCCGCGATTGGCGAGGCGAGCCCCTCTTATCTCTGGTGCGAGGAGGCGCCGGCCCGCATCCATGCCGTGGCGCCCGAAGCCCGCATCATCATCGCGCTCCGCGACCCTATCGAGCGCGCCTATTCGCATTACCTGATGGATTACCGCGAGGGCGTGCAGCATCTGCCGTTTTTTGAGGCTTTGCAGGAGGATTGGCACAGCCCCGAGAAAGGCTGGGCGGTCTCCAATCTCTATGTCGAGCTAGGGTTTTACGCCCGCCAGATCGAGCGCTATCTCCGCCTTTTCGGCGAGGATCGCGTCCACATCCTGTTCCATGATGATCTTCGCCGCCTCGCCCAGGGCAATCGCCAAGTGCTTGCCGATGTCCTCCGTTTTCTCGCGGTCGATGTCGGGGCGTTGGCGCGGATCGACACGACGCGGGTCGAAAATGGCTTTGCGACACCACGCGCCGAATGGGCGCGGCGACTGGCCGGCGCGCAATGGGCGCGCTGGATCGGCAATACGCTGGTGCCGCATCGCCTCGGTGCCTTGATCTTTGAGCGGTTTTTCATCGAGCACACAACGCCGCCACCGCCGATGGACCCCCGCGCGCGCGATTGGCTGGCGGAGATTTTCGAGCCAGAGATTCAGGCGGTGGAAAACCTGCTCGGATGTTCCCTGCCGCAGCTTCGCCGCGCCAGCCCGCCAAGCCGGAACGCCGCGTTCGCCATTGCCGGGGGGAAATAGCAAACAGTGTCTTGGCCTTGCCTGTCATCGCTCGCCGCCGCATGCGCGCGGGTTTCCGGCCTTTGGCGGGTGCGATGCTGGCTCATGCTGGCGATGGCGCTCGCCGGCTGCACCGGCATCACCCCCGACCAGCGCGCCACCGAGCCGCTTTTCCTCGCCGAGCACGGGGTTGATGCGCATGGCCGCAAACGTTGGTACGATCGTGTCGCCGAGACCAATCCCGGTCATATCGCGATGGAGATCTCGCCCGCTTTCAGGCTAGCGCCACCGCGCCGGATCGCGGTGTTGCCGTTCGTTGATCGCGGCAGCGGCAATTACGTCCTCGATAAAGTCGCGCTCACGCTTCGCGACCAGAAAAGCCTCGCTGACTGGCGCTGGACCGACGCCAATCGCTTGCGGCGGGTGGTCGATGGGTTTTTGAGCGCGCGCGAATTCATCACCATCCCGGTCCCGGATGTCGATGCCGTGCTGGCCCGCCACGGCATCGACAATGATGCCAAGCTCGCCCGGGTTGCGCCACAAGATCTCGCGCGCTGGCTCGGCGTCGATGCCGTGGTCTATGGCGAGGTCGAGCATTACGAGGTCTATTACCTGTTCCTGCTGGCCGGCTGGGAGGTCACGCTGAAGCTCGCCATGGCGTCGGGGAGCAGCGGCGAGACCTTGCTGCATGGCGAGGGGACGGAATATAAAATGGAAGTGCGTCCGGCGGTCGCGGGGCGCGATATCGGCATCAACTCGCTCCTTGATCTCACCGATCTTCGCGACGTCGATTTGCGCCGCGACGAGGAGGAGGTGAGCCGGGAGCTGATTTTGCGCATCCCCCGCAGCCCCGCGACGTTGCAAATCGCCCTCACCGCAAGCCGCGAGTCGGTGTCGCACCCCCCCGCCACGTCGAACGAGTCGCCACCCTCGCTTGCTGCGCCGGTTACCCCAATCTCGCGCGAGACCGGCTATAGCCAGGACAGCGCGCCGATCGAGACATTTTTTCTGCCCGAACAGGATCTCACCGAGCATGGGCGCAAAAGCGTCTTCGATCGGCTGCTGGAAACCGATCCCGAAAGCTTCAAGCCACACATCGCCACCGATTACTGCGCCAAGGCGCCGCGCCGGATCGCCGTGCTGCCCTTTGCCTATGAGGGCAGCGGCAATCTCATCCTCAACGGCGTCCCGGTGACGATGCGGGGCGAGACGGAGCGGGCGCGCTGGCGCTGGACCTACGCCAACCGGGTACGCGCGACCTTCACCGCCTTTCTCGCGCAACGCGAATTTGCTGTCGTCCCGCTCCCCGAGATCGACGCCGCGCTGATCCAGCACGGCATCACCACCATCGGCGCCTTGGAAGCCGTCTCGCCGGCGCAACTCGGCGCCTGGCTCGGCGCCGATACGCTGGTTCGCGGCGACGTCACCGCCTATGAGGCCATTTACGCCTTCCTCGTCGCCGGCTGGCGGGTCGGGTTGCGGATGGACATGCTGCGCGCAACCGATAACGATAACGCTTTGATGGATATTTCCGGCGGGCGCTATGCCGTTGCCGTGCAGCTCGCGTTGGTGCCGATCGATCTCTATATCGATTCCGGGCTCAGCGCGCTCAAGCTCCGCGACGTTCGCCTCCGCCGCGCGGAAGAGGAAGTCGCGCGCGAATTCGTGCTCCGCATCCCCGATTGCAGCAAGACCGAGCCCGCAATGTCCCGCTGATCGTGGCGACGAAGGAGGTCGATGAACCCCGTCGGGTTTCGCGACGTGCCGGCTACCCTCTTGCCCCTGCGGTTCCCGTTCCGCCATGACGGCGTGAAAATTCAGGAGAGACGCGCGATCGCTTGACGCCAGCCCTTGACGCTCGCGGTGGGATACGCCACTTCCAAGCTATCAGGACCTTTTCGGTCCTCTTATGTCTTGCGATGGGATGGATCATGTTGCGTCTTTCCAAGCTGACCGATTATGCCGTGCTGGTGCTGGTGCAACTGGCGCGGGGTGCGGCAGTGCAGACCGCGCCCGGCATCGCCGCCGCGACCCTGGTGCCTGAGCCGACGGTGGCTAAGGTCCTGAAAATCCTCGCGGCGAACGGCCTTGTCACCTCGCTCCGCGGCGCCCGCGGCGGCTATCGGCTGTCGCGCCCACTCGCCACCCTGCCGGTCGCCGAGGTGATCGCCGCGATCGACGGGCCGATCGCGCTCACGGCGTGCGTCGAAGGCAGCCCGACGGTCTGCGAGCAGCAAGGAAGCTGCCCGATGTCCGGGCGGTGGCTGCGCGTCAATGAGGCGATCCGCGAGGCGCTGGCCGAGATCACTCTGGCCGAGATGATCGGAGAGCCGGACATTGCAGCGCCCCCCATCGCCCAGCCGGTGCCGCGTCCGCCGATCACGGTCGAGGAAACGCTCTGATGTCGGCCCGTATCGAACCACGCGATCCGATCCAAGCCGCAACCGAAAGCGGCTATAAATGGGGGTTCGAGACCGCGATCGACATGGAGATCGCACCTAAGGGCCTGAGCGAGGACACGATTCGCCTAATCTCGGCGAAGAAGGAAGAGCCGGAATGGCTGCTCGCCTGGCGTCTCAAGGCGTTCGCCGCTTGGCGCGAGACCCGCGAGCCGGAGTGGGCCAAGATCAAGCACCCACCGATCGATTATCAGGATCTCCACTATTACGCCGCGCCCAAGCGCAAGCCGGGGCCGAAAAGCCTCGCCGAGGTCGATCCGGAATTGCTCGCGACCTATGAAAAGCTCGGCATTCCGTTGCGCGAGCGCGCGATCCTTGCTGGCGTCGAGGGCGCGGGCGAGGCGCGGCCCGATGTCGCGCCCGATGTCGCG
>NZ_JBMFWJ010000010.1:0-52653 GCF_049965395.1 Acidibrevibacterium sp. | reverse complement strand
TGCTGGCGTCGAGGGCGCGGGCGAGGCGCGGCCCGATGTCGCGCCCGATGTCGCGATCGACGCGGTGTTCGATAGCGTCTCGGTCGCCACCACCTTCCGCGAAACGCTCGCGAAGGCGGGGGTGATTTTCTGCCCGATCAGCGAGGCGGTGCGCGACCATCCCGAACTCGTCCGCCGCTATCTCGGCAGCGTGGTGCCGCCAGGTGATAATTTCTTCGCCGCCCTCAATTCCGCGGTGTTCACCGATGGCAGCTTCGTTTTCATCCCCAAGGGCGTGCGCTGCCCGATGGAGCTTTCCACCTATTTCCGCATCAATGCCCGCAACACTGGGCAATTCGAACGCACCCTGATCATCGCCGAAGAGGGGGCTTATGTTAGCTATCTCGAAGGCTGCACCGCCCCCCAGCGCGACGAGAACCAGCTCCATGCGGCGGTGGTCGAACTCGTCGCCCTCGATGACGCGACCATCAAATATTCCACCGTGCAGAACTGGTATCCGGGCGACGCCGAAGGTCGCGGCGGGATCTATAATTTCGTCACCAAGCGCGGCGCCTGCCGCGGCGCCCGCAGCAAGATCAGCTGGACGCAGGTTGAAACCGGTTCGGCGATCACCTGGAAATATCCCTCCTGCATCTTGCAGGGCGAAGGCAGCGTCGGCGAGTTCTATTCCGTCGCCCTCACCAACCATCATCAGCAGGCCGATACCGGCACCAAGATGATCCATCTCGGCGCCAACACCAAAAGCACGATCATCTCGAAGGGGATCAGCGCCGGGCGTTCGAACAACACCTATCGCGGTCTCGTGCGCATGATGCCGCGCGCGCATGGGGCGCGCAACTTCACCCAGTGCGACAGTCTCTTGATCGGTGATCGCTGCGGTGCCCATACCATCCCCTATATCGAAAGCCGCAATCCCAGCGCGCGGGTGGAACACGAGGCCACCACCTCGAAAATCGCCGACGATCAGCTTTTCTACTGCCGCTCGCGTGGGCTTTCGCAGGAAGACGCGGTCAATCTGATCGTCAATGGATTCTGCAAGGACGTTCTGAAGGAGTTGCCGATGGAATTCGCCGTCGAGGCGCAGAAATTGCTGGCCGTCAGTCTCGAAGGCTCGGTGGGCTGAGATGCTGGAAATTCGTGGCCTCACCGCTGAGATCGACGGCAAGCCGATCCTGAACGGTATCGATCTCTTAGTCCCGACCGGCGAGGTGCATGCCATCATGGGGCCGAACGGCTCGGGCAAGTCGACGCTTTCCTACGTCCTCGCCGGGCGTGATGGCTATCAGGTGACCGGCGGCGAGGTGCGGCTCGACGGCGTCGATCTTCTGGCGCTGGCGCCGGAAGAGCGCGCGACCGCCGGGCTTTTTCTCGCCTTTCAATATCCGGTCGAGCTGCCCGGCGTCGGCAACGCCAATTTTCTCCGCACCGCGCTCAACGCCATCCGTCGCGCCCGCGGCGAGAGCGAACTCGATGCCGTGCAGTTTCTCAAACTTGCTCGCGCGGCACTTCGTGATCTCGCGATGGCGGACGACATGCTGAAGCGCAACGTCAATGTCGGCTTCTCGGGCGGCGAGAAAAAGCGCAACGAAGTGCTGCAGATGGCGATTTTGCAGCCGAAATTCGCGATCCTCGACGAGACCGATTCCGGGCTCGACATCGACGCCCTCAAAATCGTCGCCAATGGCGTCAATGCGTTGCGCGGGCCCGGATTTTCCGCGCTCGTCATCACCCATTATCAGCGTCTGCTCGATCACATCGTCCCCGATCGTGTGCATGTTCTCGCCGGCGGGCGCATTCTTCGCTCGGGCGGGCCGGAGCTTGCGCGTGCGCTCGAGGAAAGCGGTTATGCCGGGCTCGGCCTGGAGGCGGTCAGCGAGGGCGCGCTATGACCGTCGCGATGGCAAAAACGGCGGCCTTTGCGGCAACCGACCTGCCAAGCCGCAGGCTGGAAGCCTGGAAATATACCGATCTTCGCGCGCTCGCGGCCCTGGCGCCGGTGCCAGCGCCGGCGATTGCCGAGACCGCCGCGCTTGCCGCCGATCTGCCGCCGCTTGCCGGCCCGCGTCTCGTCTTCGTCAATGGCCGGCGCGCGGCCTCGCTCTCGGTCTCGCCGCCGGTGAGCGTGAGCGACGAGTGCGCGCACGAAACTAGCCACACGCATCCCGAGCCGGCGCCGCTTGCGGCCCTCAATGCCCGCTTCGCCGCCTTGGGTGCTGCGATCCATGTGCCCGCGGGGGTTGATGCTGGCACCCTGGCGCTCGTCCATCTCACCCTCGCCGAAGACGCAACGCCGGTCTTCGTCCATCCCCGGCATCGTATCACGCTCGCGGCCGGGGCGGCGCTCACCATGATCGAATACGCCACCGGCCATGGCGTTTACTGGCATAATCCGGTCTTCGAAATCGCGCTCGCGCCCGGCGCGACCTTGCGCCACGTCCGCATCCAGGCCGAGGACCACGAAAGCTTTCACACCGCGACCCTTTTTGTCGATCTTCTCGCTGGCGCGCGCTATGACGCCTTCACCTTTGGCGTCGGCGCGCGGCTTGCGCGCAGTGAAACCCACGCCCGGCTCGGTGGCACCGGCGCGCACGCGGCGCTCAGCGGCGTGCAATTGCTGCGCGGCAACCAGCATGGCGACATCACCAGCGTCGTCGCCCATGACGCGCCCGGCTGCACCTCGCGCCAGACGGTGAAAAACGTCCTCGACGGGCGCGCCCGTGCGGTGTTTCAGGGGCGCATCGAGGTCGCACGCGCCGCACAAAAAACCGATGGCTATCAGATGAGCCAAGCCTTGCTATTGTCGCCGGAGGCGGAGATCGACTGCAAGCCGGAGCTGGAAATTTTCGCCGACGACGTCAAATGCAGCCATGGCGCAACAATCGGCGCCCTCGATACCGAGCAACTCTTTTACCTCCGCGCGCGCGGCATTCCCGAGGCGGCAGCGCGGGCGATGCTGGTGCGCGCGTTTCTCGATGAGGCGATCGAGGGCGTTGCCAATGGCGCCGCTCGCGCCCTGCTCGAAAGCGCGATCGGCGGCTGGTGGGAGGGCGCATGATGAACGCCGGACGCGACCCGGTGGCACTCGATGTCGCGCGGGTGCGCGCCGATTTCCCGATTCTCGCGCAGAAAGTGCATGGGCGGGATTTGGTGTTTCTCGATAGCGCGGCATCAGCACAGAAGCCGCGCGCGGTGATCGCGGCGATGACAGCGGCGATGGAGACGCAATACGCCAATGTTCATCGCGGTCTCCATTGGATGAGCGAGCGCACCACCGAAGCCTATGAGGCGGCGCGTGACGCGGTCGCCCGGCTTTTGAACGCGCGTGATCGCCACGAAATCGTTTTCACCCGCAACAGCACGGAGGCGATCAATCTCGTCGCTCACAGCTATGGCCACGGTGTGCTTCGTCCCGGCCAGGCGGTGGTGATTTCGGAGATGGAGCATCATTCCAACATCGTGCCGTGGCAGATGTTGCGCGATGCGCATGGCGTCGAGCTGCGCATCGCGCCGATCACCGAGGCCGGAGAATTTGACCTCGAAAGTCTGAGCCGCTTGCTCGAGGATGGCAAGGTCGGCCTCGTCGCGCTCACCCATATGTCGAACGTTCTCGGAACCTATGCGCCGGCGGCGCGGCTCGCCCGCCTCGTGCATGCGCATGGCGCGAAGCTGCTGCTCGATGGCTCGCAAGCGATCGTCCATCGCAAGGTCGATGTGCAGGAGATCGATTGCGACTTCTACGTCTTCACCGGCCATAAGCTCTATGGCCCGACCGGGATCGGCGCGCTCTGGGCACGGCGCGAGCTGCTCGAACGCATGCCGCCATTTCTTGGCGGCGGCGACATGATCGCCTCGGTCAGTTTTGCGCGCAGCAAATGGGCGCAGGTGCCGCATAAATTCGAGGCCGGCACACCGGCGATTTTGGAGGCGATCGGCCTCGCCGCCGCCATCGCCTATGTCGAAGCGATCGGCTATCCGGCGATCGCGGCGCATGAGGCGGCACTCACCGATCATGCGCTCTCGCGCCTCGCCGCGATCCCGGGCCTGCGGATTTTTGGCGCAGCACAAGATCGCGGTGGCGTCATCAGTTTCACCCTCGCTGGCGCGCATCCGCATGATGTCGCAACCCTCCTCGACCGCCAAGGAATCGCTGTCCGCGCCGGCCATCATTGCGCCGAGCCCTTGATGTATCGGTTGGGGGTGGAAAGCACCGCGCGGGCGAGTTTCGCGCTTTACACGACGCCGGCGGAAATCGATGCTCTCGTTGAAGGGCTTTTGCGCGTCTCGGAGTTTTTTGCCTGATGTTCGAGGATCTCCGCGATCTTTATCAAGAAGTCATTCTCGATCACGGCCGTAGGCCGCGCCATAGCGGCAAGCTTGCCGCCTATGATGCCAGCGCGCGCGGCGACAATCCGCTCTGCGGCGATCGGATTACGCTCTGGCTGCAATACGCGCCGACCGGCGCGATCGCGCGCGCCGGGTTTGAGGCCAAAGGCTGCGCGATCAGCATTGCCTCCGCCGATCTCTTGGCCGAGACCATCGCCGGGCTCGATGCCGAGGCGGCACGCACGCTTGCCGGCGCCATGCAGACGCTTGCCAAAACCGGGCAGGCGCCACCTCTCGACGCGGCGCTTGCCGAACGCCTCGAACGGCTTTTACCGCTCGGGGGGGTGCATGAATTTCCCTCGCGGGTAAAGTGCGCGACCTTGCCATGGCACGCGCTGCTCGCCGCCCTCGCCGGCACGGAGGATGCTTCCAGTGAATGACCAACCGAACAGCGATCCGCAGCGTGCCGCGCATGGCGCCTGGACGCCGGTGGGAGAAACCGTGCCGCCGCCCGGCGAAGACGCCGTGATCGCCGCCATCGCCACCATCTATGATCCCGAAATTCCCGTGAACATCTACGAACTCGGCCTGATCTACGCGATCGAGATCGGCGATGATGGTCTCGTCAAGATCGAGATGACGCTGACCGCGCCGGCCTGCCCGAGCGCGCAGGAATTGCCCGCCCAGGTCGAAGACGCGGTGGCCGCCCTGCCCGGCGTGCGCGGCGTCTCGGTGGAGACCGTTTGGGATCCGCCGTGGGATCCGAGCCGGATGAGCGAAGAAGCGCGGCTCGCGCTCAACATGTTTTGATACGGAGGGATGATACGATGACCATGACGCTCCGCCCCGCCAGCACCACGCCACGTCGCGGCCTGCCGCCGCTGCTAACCCTGAGCGAGGCCGCGGTCGCGCGCCTGCGCCGGCTTTATGAGAGCGGCGAGGAAGGCCGCCTGCTCCGCGTTGCCGTCGGCACCAAGGGGTGTTCCGGCCTTTCCTATCAGATGAGCTGGGTGGCAGCGCCAGGCCCCGGCGATGAGACCATCACCCAAGATGGCGTCACCGTGTTGATCGACCGCCAAGCCACTCTCTTTCTCATCGGCACGACGATGGATTATCGCGAAACCGCGCTCGAATCCGGGTTTACATTCGTCAACCCGAACGAAAAGGGCCGCTGCGGCTGCGGCGAGAGTTTCCACGTCTGATAAAGCCTTCGGCGACCTTGCGCGTCAGCGTTGAACGCGCCTCATCTCATGGCTCGGCGAGGCCGAGCCCGGCGCGAAATCGCTGGGCGAGGAACGCGCCGTCGCGCGGCGGGAGAACACGCGGCTTCTCACCTGGCGCGATGCGAATCACGGCGAAAAGCGGCCCGTCCCGGTGGATCGCGCGGGCGAGCTGATCGAGGCCGGGCTCGTCGGCGATGGTCGAGGTATTTTCCCAGCCGCAGCCTTTGGCGATGGCGGCGAGGTTGACGCCATGCGCGGTGTGGCTCGGCTGTGCGCCAGTTTCGCCGTAGCGCCGGTTATCGAGCACGACGATCGCGAGATTGCGGGCGCCGGCAACGGCGATCGTTGCCAAAGCGCCGAGGCCCATCAGCATCTCGCCATCGCCAGTGACCACCAGGACACGCCGCTCCGGCTGCGCGAGCGCAAGACCAAGGCCGACCATCGCCGCCCCGCCCATCGCCCCCCAGAGATAGAAATTCTCCACCCGATCGCCGCACGCCGCGACATCATAAGACGCCGAGCCGAGCCCGGTGACGACGAGAAGATCGTGCCGCCCGGCGAGGAGGGCGGCCACCACCGCCCGCCGATCCAAACCCTCGCTCATGGCGCCGCCTCCGTCGCAACAAATTGCTTGGCCCCGATCAGGCGTTGGGAAAAAAGCACGGCGACACTGACCCGGCTGTCATAGGCGAGGTGCGCAGCCGCGGCGACCATCGGCGCCACCTCCTCGGCCGTGATCGCACGATGGACGATGACGCCGGCGGCACGCAGCACCGCTTCCGTCGCCTGCCCCATCGGCACTTGCCAGGGATTGAACTCCCCCCATTCGCCGCGCATCGTCACCAGCAGCAACAGCGGTACGCGACAATTCACCGGCAGGGAAAGCATGTTGATGCAGTTGCCCACCCCCGAGGATTGCATGAGAAGGGCAGCGCGAACCCCGCCAAGCCACGCGCCAGCCGCGAGCGCGATCCCTTCTTCCTCCGTCGTCAAAACGATGGTGTTGAGTGACGGGTCTTCATGCGCGCGGGTGATCAGCCGGGCATGCCCGGCATCCGGGACATAGGCGATCTGGCGCACCGCGGCGCGCTTGAGGGCAGCGAAAACCTGATCGGGCCAGTCTGGCGTGTTCATGACATGACGTCTCTCCAATGGCGTGAATTTGCCCCCGTGGCCGGCGTGCGGCAAGCTTGCGCCTTGGCCGTGGGCGGCATAAAAAGAAGAGACGTTCTTTTTTGAAAAAAAGAACCAAAAAACTTTTGTCATTGTGTTTGATGGGCGATGCTGCTGGCATTGCACCAACAGATAAAAGTCTTTTTGCTTCTTTTCTTCAGAAAAAGAAGTTTTTGTTATATTTTCTATCTTTTTGTTGATTGCCATCGAGACCGGGGGAAATCATGACGCCGCGCGACGCCGCCTTGCCGCATGCCGAAATTCGCGAAGAAGTGAAAAAGCTTTGCGCTCGCTTCCCCGGCGAATACTGGCGCAAGCTTGACGCCGCGCGCGCCTATCCGAGCGAATTCGTCACCGCACTCACCGAAGCCGGCTATCTCTCGGTGCTGATCCCGGAGGAATATGGCGGCGCCGGCCTCGGCCTCGGCGCCGCCTCGGCAATTCTCGAGACCATCCATGAAGAGGGCGCCAACGGCGCCGCCTGTCACGCCCAGATGTACACCATGGGCACCGTGCTGCGCCACGGCACCGAGGCGCAGAAACGCCGCTACCTGCCGGAAATCGCCGCCGGGCGCCTGCGGCTTCAGGCTTTTGGTGTCACCGAGCCGACCAGCGGCACCGATACCGGAGCACTCCGCACCACGGCGCGGCGGAAAGGCGATCGCTACATCGTCAACGGCCAAAAAGTCTGGACCAGCCGCGCCGAGCATTCCGACCTAATGCTGCTGCTCGCGCGGACGCAGAAGCGCGAAGAAGGCCGCAAGAAAACTGACGGGCTTTCGGTCTTTCTCATCGATATGCGCGAAGTGCTCGGCTGCGGCCTCACCATCCGCCCGATCCGCACGATGATGAACCACAATTCCTGCGAGGTGTTTTTCGACAACATGGAAATCCCCGCCGACAGCCTGATCGGCGAGGAGGGCAAAGGATTCCGCTACATTCTCGACGGCATGAATGCCGAGCGGCTGCTGATCGCCTCCGAATCGATCGGCGACGCCAAATGGTTCACCGCGCGCTCGGTCGCCTATGCCAATGAGCGGCGGGTGTTCGACCGCCCGATCGGCCAGAACCAGGGCGTGCAGTTCCCGATCGCGCGCGCCTATGCGCAGTGGCGCGCGGCAGAACTGATGGTCCATCGCGGTTGCGAGAAGTTCGAGGCTGGGCTCCCGTGTGGCGAGGAGGCGAACATGGCGAAGCTGCTGGCCGCCGACGCCGCTTGGGCCGCCGCCGAGAGCTGCGTTCAAACCCATGGCGGCTTCGGTTTCGCCGAGGAATACGACATCGAACGCAAATTCCGCGAAACCCGCCTCTATCAGGTGGCGCCGATCTCGACCAACCTCATCCTCTCCTACATCGCCGAGCATGTGCTCGGCCTGCCGCGTAGCTACTGAGGGGGCGAGGATGGGAAAACCGCTTGCCGGGCTGCTCGTGCTCTCGCTCGAGCAAGCCGTCGCCGCGCCCTATTGCGCCTCGCGCCTTGCCGATGCCGGGGCGCGGGTGATCAAGGTCGAACGCCCAGAAGGCGATTTCGCGCGCGGCTATGACGCGGTCGCAAAAGGGCAGTCGAGCTACTTCGTCTGGCTCAATCGCGGCAAGGAGAGCCTGGTCGCCGATCTCAAGAACCCCAACGACGCAGCACTGCTCCATCGCATCGCCGCACGGGCTGATGTGTTCATCCAAAATCTCGCCCCGGGCGCGGCGGCGCGGGCCGGATTCGGCGCGGCTGAACTCCGCCGCCGTCACCCCCGCCTGATCACCGTCGATATTTCCGGCTATGGCGAAAGCGGCGACTATGCGACGATGAAAGCCTATGATCTCCTGGTGCAGGCGGAGTCGGGCCTGGCGATGATCACCGGCCATCCCGCCGGGCCCGGCCGGGTCGGGGTTTCGGCCTGCGATATCGCGTGCGGCATGGCCGCCCACGCCGCCGTGCTCGAAGCGCTGATCGAGCGCGGCCGCACCGGCCAGGGAAAAGGCATCGCCGTTAGCCTGTTCGACGGCATGGCCGATTGGATGAACGTGCCGCTGCTGTTCTATGAGGGCACCGGCAAGACCCCGCCGCGCATGGGCCTTGCCCACCCTTCGATCTGCCCCTACGGCGCGTTCGCGACCCGCGATCAGGCGCTGATCCTGATCGCGATCCAGAACGAGCGCGAATGGGCGAATTTCTGCCGCGATTTCCTGCGTGAGCCGGAGTTGCCGCAAAAGCCCGGGTTCGAGACCAACACCATCCGGGTGAGCGAGCGAGCGAGGGTAGACGCGCATATCGCGGCGGTGTTCGCGACGCTCTCGCACGAGGAGGCGGCGGCACGGCTGCGGGCCGCCAATATCGCCTTCGGTTTCGTCAATGATTGCGCCGGCCTGCAAGCGCACCCCGCCTTGCGCCGCGTCACCGTCGCGACCCCGAACGGCGATGTGGCACTCGCCGCGCCACCCGCGCTTTTTAGCGACGGAGCACGTGCCCTCGGCCCAGTGCCGGCGCTCGGGGCGCACTCGGCGGCGATCCGGGAAGAGTTCGGGGATGGCGGGACAATGGCAGTATAGTCTTATACCAACCTGCTCATGCGATGATCGGATCTTGTTTGGGCGAGGGGTAAATGGAGGTGTCCAATTTCCGGACGCTGGCGCACGGTCCGACCTGATGGAAATCGGGTAGCGGATTGCGCCGATATTGCTATTGCGCCCCGATCAGGGCCTTCGCCGCGTCCCACCAGCGCTGGAGCCAGGGTTTTTGTGGCTTGGGCATCTTGGATACGCCGGGCGGCGGAGCGGCGGTGACTTCCTTGTCGGCGACGAAGACCTGATGCGCGGTCGGCTGGCCGGCGGCGTCATAATGCGTGACGGTCCCGTCCAGCCGCCCGGCGCGGTATTCGGCGCGGCGGCGCACCACGCCGGCGGGATCGAGATCGAGTTGCTCGCCCTCCAAAAGCCCGCCGGCATAATGCTGCCGCTGCATCACGCTGCCATCGGGGCGAAAGATCGTGAACGCGCCATGCAGCCGCCCGCGGCGCAACGCACCGCTCGCCGCCAAGCCCCCCGCAGGCGTGAAACTGCGGAGCGGCCCGTCCCCGACCCCGGCCGCATAGGTCATCTCCGTTAGCGGCTTGCCGGCAGCGTAAAGCGTCGCCGGCCCATCCAGCACACCCGCCCGATACGTAAGCCGCGCAAGCACGGCGCCGTCGGCGTCATAGAGCACCATCGGCCCGTCGCGGACGCCGGCGGCAAAGCCGATCTCGACCGCGGCCAGCCTCTCCGGCCCGAACAGCACCGTCGGCCCGTCGAGCACGCCATCGCGGAACGTGGCCCGCTCGACCAACGCACCGGCGGCATTGCGGCGCTCGATCGTCTCCGGAGGATTTGCCGCACTCATCTCCGCTCAGTTCAGCTTCACCAGGCCGCCCTTCAAGTTCAGCATGCCGCCGCCATCGACGGTGCCGCTGGCGCCTGCCTTCACCTCGGCGGTCGTGCCGCCGGAAAGGCTCAGCCCTGTCCCGGCCTTGGCCTCGAGCGAGGTGCCGGCCTTCAGCGTAAGCCCCGTCCCCGCTTGCAGCGTCACTGCGCCCGAAGCCTTGATGGTGATATCGCCGCTGACATCGAGCGTGAAATTGCCGGAAACGCTGTGGCTGAAATCGGCTTTGTTGGTGTGCGTCTCGTTGCCGGTGACGGTCAGATCGCGCGTCCCGGCGACGCTGTGGGTCTCATTGCCCTTGCTCACCGCGACGGTCCGGTCGCCCTCCGAGACCGTCAGTGTATCGTTGCCCTTCGAGATCGTCACCCCCCGGTCCTGGGTGATCGTCACCGTCTGGGTGTTCAAGACCTCGATGGTCATGTCTTTCTGGGCATGGAGATGGAATTCCTCGCTGTCTTTCTTGTCTTCCAGCCGGATTTCGTTGAAGCCGCCGCCGCCCGCGGATGAATTCGATTTCAGCACCGTCTTGGTCTGCTCGTCGGGCAGGGCGTAGGGCACCGGATTGTCGCCGTTATAGACGGAGCCGGTGATCAGCGGCCGGTCGGGATCGCCGTTGAGGAAGGTCACCACGACCTCCTGCCCGATACGCGGCAAGATGAAGGCACCCCAGCCCACCCCCGCCCAGCTCTGTGCCACCCGGATCCAGCAAGAGCTGTTTTCGTCTTTCTGGCCATGCTGATCCCAGTGGAACTGCACTTTCACTCGGCCGTAATTGTCGGTGTAGATCTCCTTGCCGGACGGCCCGACGACGATCGCGGTCTGCGCCCCGCTGATCCGCGGCGGCGGTGTGACCCGCGGCGGGCGGAAGGGTGTCGCTGCCGGAAAAGCGGTGAAACCGTTGGTGTATTCGCGCCGGGCCGCGTGATGAGAAACCGATCGCACCACGTAGCGCGCGTTCAAGCCCGGATCGGGATGCCCGGTGAGGGTGAAGGCGCCGCCGGCGCAGAGCGCGCGCACGGGGGAAGCGCCGGTGATTTCGGTTGCCGCCGCCTGGAAAGCTTCGATGCGGCGCTTGGCGAGCGTCTCGCCGGCATCGACGGTCTGATATTGCCCGGGATATTCGTAGACCCGGCGGCCGCCGCTGCCGCTGGTCACTTTGAGCTCCGTCGCCGGCGTCGTGAAATTGTAATCGTCGCTCTGATAGGCCTGCACCGCGACCCCGCTTTCGACCGCCAGCGCCGTGATCCGGAGATCGCTGAGCCAGTCATCGCCGGCGGCGAGCGGCAGAAACGGGATGCTGGCGGCGTTCTCGCAATCTTTGAAGGCGGCGGCGTCATCGGCAAGCACCAGCGTATGCGCGCTCTCGCTATGCTCGAAGAAATAGCTGATGCCGGCCGCTTCCATCAGCCGGCTGGCGAAGGCCAACGAGGTCTCCTGGAACTGCACGCAGTATTCGAGCGGCGGATAGGTCTCTGTCAGGCTGTTGCGGTAATCGGTGAAGCCAGCGTCGTCGAACACCGCGGCAAGGATGTCGGGCACGCTCTGGTTCTGGAAGATGCGGTTATCGGCGGCGAGCGACAGCATCCAGAGCCAGGGCCGCATCTCGGCGGTGCAGTCGCTGCCGCGCTGGGTGAAACGGGTGATCAGCCCATGAAGAAAACGCTTATGGCCACTGCCATCGATCAGCGTCACCGCGGCTGGCTTGCCGAGAAGGGCGGTGGCATCGACCGGTCCGGGCGCGGTCATCGTGAGGCGGAACAGGAAGGGGGCGGAGAGAAATTCATCGCCCGCGAGTGCCACAAGCGTCGGCGCATCGGCGCCGAGCGGCGTCGTCAAGGCGAGCGACCATTGCGCCGACCCGCTCATGGCCGCAATTCGACCACCAGTTCGCCGCCGGCACCGAACGCAAGATGCGCACCCGCAATCGTCTTGCCTTCGCCGAGATGGTCCAGAATCCGCTCAGAGAGCGCCGGCAGCACGGCATGGGTGAGGATCGAATCCACCATCCGCGCCCCCGCCTCGGTCGCACCCGCCCGGTCCGCGATCGCCCGCACCACATCGGGGTGATAGGTCAGCTCGCCGCGGCGGGTCGTTGCGAAACGCTCCTGAATGCGCTGCAGTTTCAGCCGCGTCACGGCCTCGATCCCGCTGCGATCGAGCGGGCGATAGGGAACGACGACGAGGCGCCCGAGAAAAGCCGCCGGAAACTGGCGCCGCAACGCCGGCGTGACCGCCGTCACCAAAGACGCGGCATCCGCTGCCGGCCGACGCTCTGCCATCTCGCTCAGCGCCTCGGCGCCGACATTGGAGGTGAGCAGGATCACCGTATTGGTGAAATCCACCAACTGTCCCTCGCTGTCTTCGAGCATGCCGCGATCGAACACCTGGTAGAACATCTCGATGACATCGGGATGGGCCTTCTCCACCTCATCCAGCAGCAGCACACAATAGGGCTGGCGGCGGACGGCCTCGGTCAAGACGCCGCCGCTGCCATAGCCGACATAGCCGGGTGGCGCGCCGCGCAAGGTGGAGACGGTGTGCGCCTCCTGATATTCTGACATGTTCACCGTCACCAGCGCGCGCGTGCCGCCGAACAGCAGGTCCGCGAGCGTGAGCGCGGTCTCGGTCTTGCCGACGCCGCTCGGGCCGCAGAGCAGGAACACGCCGGTCGGTTTGTTAGGCTCGCCGAGATCCGCATAAAATGTCTGAATCCGACGGCAGATCGCATCGAGCGCGGCGTCCTGGCCGATGATGCGCTCCGCCATCCGCGCCTTCAGCGAGCGCGCATTGGCAACCGTGTCGGCAAGCATCCGCCCCGCCGGGATGCCGGTCCAGCCCGACACCACCTCGGCGACCACGCGGCCATCGACCACGGTGCCGTGCAGCCCACGTTCCTCGCGGAGTTCGTCGAGTTCGAGCTGGAGACCGGCGATTTCATGGCGGAGATCATCGTCCGGCCGCTCGCCCGGGCCGCTCAATCGGGCTTGCCGTGCCGCGAGACGTGCCGCGGTTTCCTGCTCCAACTGCCAGCGGCTGGCAAGCAGGAGCCGCGTCTCCTCGGCGCGTTCGGCCGCGGCTTCGAGCGCTTCCAGCCGCTCGCCATGATCGGCCTGATCGGCTTCGCGGCGCAGCCGCGCGAGTTCCGCCGCGAGTGCTGAGCCGCGCCGCTCGGCCTCCTGCAATGCCTGCGGCGGCGTGCTGGCGGCGATGGCAACGCGCGCCGAGGCGGTATCGAGGAGCGCGATCGCTTTTTCCGGCAATTGGCGGTCGGGGATGAAACGATGTGAAAGACGCACCGCCTCGCCGAGTGCCTCCTCCAGGATGTGCACGCCGTGATGCTGTTCGAGCGCCGGGGCGACACCGCGCAGCATCTCGGTCGCCACCGCCTCGCTCGGCTCGCCGACGCGGATCACCTGAAAGCGCCGGGTCAGGGCCGGGTCTTTTTCGATGAAGCGCTTGTATTCGCCCCAGGTCGTGGCCGCGATCACGCCGAGCGCGCCGCGCGCCAGCGCCGGTTTCAGAAGATTGGCGGCGTCGCCCTGCCCCGCCGCACCGCCGGCGCCGATCAGCATATGCGCCTCGTCGATGAAGAGCACGGTGCGCGGCATTGCCGCCGCGGCTTCATCGAGCACTGCTCGCAGCCGCTGCTCGAACTCCCCGCGCATCGATGCGCCCGCCTGCAGCAGGCCGAGATCGAGGCTACGCACCACGAGGTCGGCGAGCCGCGGCGGCACCCGCCCATCGACGATGGCGCGGGCGAAGCCCTCGACGATCGCCGTCTTGCCGACGCCAGCCGGCCCGGTGAGGATCGGGTTGTTCTGCTGGCGGCGCATCAGCACGTCGATGACCTGGCGAATTTCATCGTCACGGCCAAGCACCGGATCCAGCCGCCCGGCTTTGGCCGCGGCGGTGAGATCGACGGTGTACGCCGCGAGCGCGGTGTCACGCTGCCCGTGTTCGGCCGGCGCCGTGGGCAGCGGGATTTCCGGCCCCCGGCGCAGAATCTCGCCGAGATCAAGGAGAAGGCGGCTCTCGAAAACCCCGGCGAGCGCCGGCGCGGCGTCGAGGAGTGCGGCGCGCTGGCTGGGATTGGCCGCCATGGCGCGGAGGAGGCAGGCGGAGCGGTTCTGCGGCAGGCCGTGATCGATGGACGCACTCAGCCAGCCGGCCGCGAGCACCGCCATCAGCGGCTCTGACAATACCGGCACCCGCGGGCTGCCGCGCGGGAATCGGGCGATGACCGCCTCGAGCCCGGCGGCGATCGGCGCGAGATCGATCCCGCCCTCGCGCAGCAGGAAGGCGGCATCCGTGTTCGGCCCGCGAAAGAGTTCGAGCAGGAAATGCTCCGGCTCGACCGCTGGATTGGTCTCGCGGAGCGCCCGCTCCGCAGCCCGTTCCAGCGCCTTGCGCGAAGCCTGAGACAGCGTTCCGGCGAGGCGTTTCGGATCGGGCATCAGGGCATTCCCTGGAGGCTGAGCGAGACGGCCCCCGGCGTCACGCGCGGCTGCCGCCCGAGGAAACTCGTCCAGCCGAGGCGCGCCCCCGCTCGGCCGAGCCGGGCCCCGGGCACCTCCGCCGCGCGCAGCAGAAGCCGGACATTGACGTCGAACGCGCCCCCCAGAGCAAATGCGACGAGAGCCTGAAGTTGATCATGTCCTGCACCACCTGGCAATAATGACAGGAAACGCAGCCACGCCATCGGCCCGATCTCGATCTCGAGCCCCGCCTGCTGGTCCCACACCTTGCGGCCGAGCACCGCGCCGCGGCCAAGAATGCCGGTCTGGCCGAGCCGGGTCAGTTGGTCCGCCGCCAACGGCAGCCACCGGCCCTGAAGCGGCCGCAGGCGCACGGGCACGCCGAAATGGTTTGCAAGCAGCCGCAGCAATGCCTGCCCGGAAACCGGCCGCGGGTTGAGGAGCCCCGCCGCAGCGATCAGGCTCTGCATCACCCCGGGCAGGCGGGACGCGGCAGCGGCTGGCCCGCTCTCCGGCAATGTCGCAAGGCCGAGCAGCGCCAGCAGCGGCAAACGCGCCGGCGACGCGGGTGCATCCGGATCCTGAAGAGCGGGGTGAAAGAGCCGCCACTGGCGCAGAAACAGTGACAACAGGCGATGGTTGAAAATGTCCAGGAAGTCGCGGGCGGCATAATCATGGGCGCGGGCACGCGCCACCACGCGGGCGCTGAGCGGCGGCGGCAGCGGGCCGAGCGCGCCGCCAAGGCCAAAGAACGCGACCGTCAGAACCGGCTGCCCATCCGCCGGATCCCGGCTCAGCGCCTCGATATCACTCGGCGGAAAGCGGTCGGTGAAACTGCCGCGGAGCCGGACGGCCTCGTGGCGGGGATCGCTGCCGAGGCCGAGCGGCAGCGGGCCGACCACGGCGCCTGACGCGTGCGCATCACCCGCTTCGGCACTCCGGCGCGCAATCCACTCCAAAAGCCGCACGGCCTGGCGGACATCGAACCGAAACGGCTCGGCCAGCAGCCGCGCGCTTAAAGCAGCGCCGTCTCGCCCGTCACTGCCGGCCATGACCAGGTCTCTTCGCGTTGCCCGTTTCGTCTTGCGATCACCAGCTCGGTAAAGGCATTCACCGCCGCGTGGAGACCGAAAAAGCGGCTAAGCACCGAGCCCAGAAGATAGAGATCGGGCGTCGGATAGCGCTCAGCATCGAAGGTAAGGGTGATCTGGAGGCCGCGGCAGAATCCCCGCCAGGCATCTTCGCCGATCCGCCGCACCACTCGCTGCGACGCGAGATCAACCAGCCCACGCAGCCGATCCATGCCGGTCGCGTTCGCGGGGTCGTAAAGCCGGATAATGCCGCGGAGGGCTGCCATGCCCTCCTCGCCGCCGGTGAGCGAGAGATGGTTGAGCGAGAGATGGGAGACGAGCTGCCAAAGGGCTTTGCCCTGCGCCGGCGGCGGAATTTCGTGCGTCGGCCGGGTGACGCTGGCAATGCCCGCAATCGGGAGATCGACCTCGACATCGAGCCGCACACCGCGCCCCATCTGATCAGTCAGGCCCCGATTGGTGCAGAGAAGTTGCGCAAACACCGTATCGCCGGCCGGTAAATGCGGGTCGAGATCGGGATCGAGCAGCGAGAGCAGCAATTCCTCGCTATCGTCGGCGGCGAAGGGCGATCGCGCGCGGCGGATGAAATAGAGCGCGGCTCCGTTATCGTCCCGATCCGCCCGTGCGAACGAGAACAAGGGCTGCATCGTCTCGCCCTTGCCGGTCGCGGCCGATATCCGCGTCACGCGCTCGACGCTGTGGATCGCGGCGTGACCGGCGCGGCGCCGGTCGGCAACGAGCCGGTATTCGAGCTGCGTGTGGTCGATACGAATGGGCTCGCTCACGCGCGAAAACAGGTTGAGGGCCGGCGTGCATCGCAAAAGGAGGCTCTCAGCGGGCAGGGTGATCCTCTGGCGCGGCGCCGCCGGGAGCAGGATCAGCAGATCCGCGTCAGTGCCGGTGCCGAAAATACCGGGCGGCAGGCCGGTCACGTCAAAGAACATGAATTTTTCCGGATAAGCGAAATATTCCTGCATCAGACCATAGGCCTGGTGCGCCGTCGGCGGGGAGGGCAACAGCGCCTCCTCGCTGCCAAGGCCGACCTGACGGAGCCGTGCTTCGGGAACGATCATGGGCGCGACCATGGGGGTATCGCTCGCGCCCGCTCGCGAGACCGCGCTGACCGCGATTGCCGGCGGCTCGGCGAACAGCAATTCGTAAAACGCGTCGCGATTGCCGATCATCGGCGAGAGATAGAACCGCAAGGATGGTGGCGTAAACTCGGCAAAATTGCGATGGCCCTGGCAACGGAGGCGGATGCGCAGCACGCGCTGCACCCCGGGCCGCGTGTCGAGAAAAGGATAGGCGGTCGGCGGGTCGATGCCAGCATCGGCGACGTCGAGCGGCCATAACGCCACGGGATAGCCGGTGCGAAACCGACAGACGATCTCGTCCCCGCGGCTTGTGGCCCGGGTGAGCAGAGTGGTGCCGGCGGGTACGGTGACGCCGGCGATCGACCGGCTCTGTGCCGGATCGGTGTGAAAGGCCGCAACCATCATGGCGGGGATCGGCGCGGTCAATTGCGGATAGAGAACATCGAGCAGCGCGCCCGGAACTTCCGGCAATTGCGCATCATAGGTTCGCTGCAGCCGCGCGGTGAGGAATGCCGAAGATTCGATCAGGAGCTGGACATGGGGGTCGGTGCTACCATGCGTGGTGAGATCGAGCGCCTTCGCGACCTGCGGATAGCGGCGGGCGAACTCGCTTCCGGCGGTGCGAAGATAGTCGAGTTCCGCCAGATAATGCTGAAAAAGCGTCTCGTCCCCGTCAACCGGCATGGCCGCCAAGCACCGCGTCGCCGAGGAGCAGCGTAAATGACACCGGCGCCTGGCGCCGCTGCCCGACCATGATCACGCCGCTCACCGTCACCGCCAGGGCCTCGCCCGACCGCGCATCGGGCGCGATGGTAACGGTGGGATCGGCAAGGCGCGGCTCATAGGCCGCGATGGCGCGCCGGATATGGGCCGTAAGGCGCGCCATGGCGTCGTGATTGCCGACCGGAAACGCTGACAGATCCGGCAATCCGTAATCGATGGCGCTGCGGCAGCGACGCTCTAGATGATCGATTGCAAGCGGCGTTCTCGTATTCAGGAGATCGGCGAGTTCGCGCGCGATCGAGGCGCGCACACCGTCGCCGGCGGCGGCGCCCTTCGATGCCTCAAGGCGGTCAAACAGCAAGGGCGAAAACCCGCCATCGTCCTCCGCATTCCTCATGATCCGGCGTTACGGCCTCCCGTGATCAGCCCACCTCTTGCCCGATAAGATCGTGATGAACCGGCTGGGCACCGCCGCCGGTGCCATCATCTACTTTCTGCGGTATATAGGTGTAGGTGACTTTGCCATAGGCGAGGGTGACGGTTTCGCTCGCCAGATCGCCGGCGCCGCCGCCAAAGCCGACAGTGGAGATGATTATTTTCTCCATGATAATTTCAAGATATTTCACCGGCTTGTTGTCGCCATCGGCGCGATAGGCGGTGAAGGTGCCTTTGCCGATCTGTTTGCCGCTCCAGCAATATTTCAGCAGATCATCGGTCGCGGCATCGACGTATTTAGTAAACGTGAAATCGCTATGATTGGCCTGCTCGACGGTGCCGCCGCCGGCGGAACTCCGGGTTGGGCTGGTCGGCTGATTGAAGCTGTGGCTCCAGGAGAGAACCTGGATTTCTTCCTTGTGGTTGCTGTCGCCGGATTCGCCCTTGATCTCCGGCTCCTCGAACTTGAGGAAAAGATTTGTGGCCATGAAACGGGTCCTGACTCAAAGGTTGAAACTGGCGGCCGAACCGACGTCAGGCGGCGACCGGTGGCGGAAGCTCGGCGACCAGACGAATGGATGCGGTGAGCTCCTCCAATTGGAAATGTGGCCGCAAAAACACTGTCGCTGTGTAGACACCGGGCTTGCCGGGTGTATCGAAGACATCGACCCGCGCCTCTCGGAGTGGAAAGCGCGCCTTCAGAACCTGCCCGGCATCGTCCTTGCCAAGGACATACTCGCCTATCCAAAGATTGAGGAATGCCTGGACGTTTTCTTTGGTCATGAAACTGCCGATCTTGTCGCGCATGATGACCTTGATGTAGTGGGCAAATCGTGATGATGTCAAAACATAAGGCAGCATCGCCGACAGCCGGGCATTGGCGTTTGCCGCCTCGGAGACGTAGAGTTTGGGCTTTTGTGATGTTTGTCCGCCGAAGAAAGCGGCAAAATTCTCACCCTTGTGGTGGAGAAGCGCGATGAAGCCAAGATCGTTCAGTTCCTTTTCGCGCCGATCCGTGATCGCAACCTCGGTCGGGCATTTCAGCACCCTGTCACCTTCCGGGGTGGAGAAACTATGCGCCGGCAATCCCTCGACCTTGCCGCCCCCTTCGACGCCCCGGATCGCCGCCGTCCAGCCATAGACGGCAAAGGCGCTGACGATGCGGTGCGCGAGCTTGTAGGCCGCATTCCCCCAGAGATATTTCTTATGGTCGGTGCCGTCCACGTCCTCGACAAACGAGATGCCGTCGACCGGTACGGTGTTGGGGCCGTAGGGCAAGCGCTGCAAGACCCGCGGCAGCACGAGAGCGGTATAGCGGCTATCCTCGCTCGCCCGGAAGGCACGCCAATCGGCAAAATCGCTGCTTTCGAAAATTTTCGCGAGATCGCGCGGCGCAGAAAGCTCAGTAAAGGAGTCGAGAAAGAACATCGCCGGCGCGGCTGCGGTGATAAACGGCGCATGCGCCGCCGCCGCGACATTCGAGATGCGTGTCAGCAGCAGCATGTCTTCGGCGCCGGGCCCGAACTCGTAATCGCCCACCAGCATGCTATAGGGATTGCCGCCGAACGTGCCGTATTCGTCCTCGTAGACCTTCTTGAACAGAGCACTCTGGTCGAACTCGATGGCGTTCTTCAGATCTTTCGCGAGATCAGCCTTGCTCACGTTCAGCAGCCGCAGCTTTAGCCTGGTGCCGGTCTCGGTATTCATGACCAGGTCATGCAGTCCCCGCCATGATGCCTCGAGGCGCTGGAATGCCTCGTGATGCATGACCTCGTTCAACTGCGCGCTAATCAAATCATCGAGTTCGGCGATACAAAACTGAATCCGCTGTGTCACGTCAAGGCTGGTGGTGCCGGTCTGCTCGACCACGCGGCTGGCAAATTCCTCAACCAGCCCCCGCGCCGCCAACCGCATAGCGGGATCGGGATCGCGGACCAGCCGGCCCTCGTCGAGAATGCGATCGAGCAACGTGGCCGGGGCCGAGGCAGTGGATGAGTCTGGTTCGAGAGCCACGACATTCCTCCTAAATCCAAACGGGCCAGATCCAAACGCGATCTCAATTTTCTGCGGATGCGAACCTGTCAGCCGGCCGGCGTTTCCGCTGGCGCCCCACCTTCCGCCGGCGACGCCGGATCCGCAGCCGACGACGCTTTCAGATCCTCGCGCAGCTTGGCTTGCTCGGCGGTGTCAGCCAACACTTGGCCGAGGAGACCGTCGAGATCATCATTGCCATCGAGCTTGGCGAGCAGATCGTTGAGTCTGGAGCGAGCGTCAAACAATTTCTTCAGAGCTGGAATTTGTTGCACGATCTGATCGGGGCTGAAATCCCCCATTTTCTTGAGAGAAAGCAGAACATTGATCATTTCGTTCGAATCGGGCTGCAATTTATTCGCCACCTGGAAGGCGAGCCGGGGGGCTATGGCACCCATCACATCGTCGAAATTATCTCTGTCTATCTCAACGAATTTCCGCTCCTTGAGCCGTGGCAGGGGGTTTTCCGGCTTGCCGGACAGATCGGCGAGAATGCCGACAATGAACGGCAGCTCTTTCTTCTGGATGGAGCCGAGCGTTTCGACATCATAAGTGATCTGCACGCGCGGCGGGCGAACCCGCGAAAGAACCTGCTGCTTGCTCTCGGACATGACCCCCCCCATGGACGCAAAAATCCAATGCCATTTAGCACGAACGAAACCCTATCTGTCCAGAAAAAAGCGCTTATTATTCTGGGCAACTGAAGGATTACTGGTGTGTGAGGGCTTTGACGACAGATGCGGCGCCCAATTACGTTAATTTTTCGCTGTGAGGTAACGAAAAACTAACGTTCCTGTGGGCTCGACTTCTCCGATTGGCGGATTATTTGTCGCTGTCTCCATCATCCATCATCTCCGGACCCACCATCGCCGCCATGCCGAGAAGGTCGAAGACCTGCGCAATATCGAGGCCGGCGCTCGAAAACAGGGCGATCAGTTGTGCGAAGGTCAAATCGCCCCACGAGACGGCGCAATGGAGCAGATAGGGCACCGGGCTGTGCGGCTCGGCGCGTTGCAGGAAATCGGCGATCGCGGCAAGGCGGGCATAAGCGTCCTCGCGCGAAGCGATGGCACCCGCAGCCGGCGGCGTAGCAGACGGAGCGGGCACCGGCGGCGCCGTGGGAGAAGGCGCTGGAGGCGGGTTTTCGCGTGGCGCGGAGGGCGCCGGCGCCGACTGCCGCTTGGCAAGCCAAAGTTCGGTGAGATTGAGGATATCATTGATCGCATTGCCGATCGCGCTCAAGCCCGGCGCATCGCGGCCGCATCGCGCTTCGAGAACCGTATTGAGAGCGGCAAGAGCCCTGTGGCTATCATGGAGAGCGGCAATGTTTTGCCGCCAGAACAGACTCTCCGTCCGCTCACACATCGCCGCAAACATCGCCATCGTCACCGCCCCCGCGGCCTCGGAGCGATCGACCGATTTCGGATCACGTTGTCGCAGGCTTTCAAGAAGCTGGGCATTGGCGTAATCGGTCCAGGTATAGGCTTTCTGCTCGCTATCCTGGCCGCGGACCAGAGGGAGGCTGCGAAGCAGCGTCGAGAACCGGGTGTTCATCCACTCGAACGGCGCAAGCCGCGGTGCGAGGTCGCCGTCATCAATGGCGGGATGGAGATCCGGCCAGAACTGCTCACAGAGCAGATGCACGAGACGCAAGCCAGATGCCATGCCGGCAAAGCCCTGGCGGTGCGTGATCGCCTCGGTGAGCCGGCCGGCGACCAGCAAATCCTTGCTGCGCTCGCGGAGCACGCCGCGGCACAAACGCTCGACCTCCGCCCAATCGGCGCGTTTGATGTCGCGCGCCCAGACCCCTTGCGGCAATTGCGGGTTCTCATCGCGGCTCGCCTCGGCGATCTCGCGATAGACCGGATCCCACCGCAGATCCACACCCGTGCGCGCCGGCCCCGGGATCGGGGCGAGTAGAGCATCGATATCAGAAAGGTCTTCTGATTTTGGAATAAATAATCTCCTGATCAGGTGAAACACATGAGCTAGCCTGCGGCTTTTGGCAGAGCGCGCGGCGCGCTCATCGGTGACGAGAGTGACGCCGGCGGCGGCAACGGGGCTGCGGTCGGAAAGACCGGGAGCAGAACGGGCACACGCTTGTCGGGCGCACCCGGCATTTGGATGATCGCGGTCAACCCGATTCGCATGAAGAGGCGTGCGACCGCAACACGGGTATCGCCGCCGGTGGCCGCAGTCGGATTGGGCTTGAGGTTGATCTGCAAGCCGATGGTCTCCGGCCGCCGATCGGAAAGCTGCATGAGCACGCCTGGCGGCGGCGCGAGCGTCGTGATCAGCCGCAGCAGCGCCCAAGCGCCGCCGAACCGGTAAGATGCGACGAGACCGTTCACCGAAGGGTTCGGCACACCGCCGCCGGCGGGAATGCTCGGCGCATTCGTCGCCCAGCGCACGGCGATCGTCGCCGGCTGGCCATTACTCCAGGCCAAAACAGCGGGCGCCGCGAACGAGGACAAGGTCTGCTGGCCGAATTGCAGCGAGGCCTCGGCGACCTGATCGGCGCCCGGATCGCTGCCCGCATTGGTGCGGAAATCGACCGCGACCTCATAGGTCAGCGGCGCGTCCGGCGCGGGATTGAGGAGCATAGGGGCGAGAGCGGCTTGTGCGGCAACCAGGCTGGCAACGAACGCATCGGCGCCGGCGCGGGCATAGGCGGGGGTGGCCGCGAGCCGCGTTGCGAGAGTTGCGAGATCGGGGCCGAAACGGTCGAAGAAACGCTTCACGTCACCCGCGAACGCGTCCGGCGCGGCGACATCGCCGAACGGGAAGCGCCCGGCGAGATCGCGATTGAACGCCGTCGCGAGTTCGCCGTATTGCGCGACCAAATCGCTGTAGGAGACGCTGGCGCAGCGCCGGGCGACGGCATTGCGGATGATGCCGAGCTGGTCTGCAAACCAGTTGCCGCCACCACCACCTGCGAGCCGCTGGCGGCAATTGGCGAGATCGATCTGGTCCATATCCGCGGCGATGAATTGTTCGAGCTGGCTCAGGGCATTGGCGGGATCGTTGGCGTGATAGCGGTCGAGTGTCGCGATGATGCCTTGCCAGCGATCTTGCAGCGCCCGCTGATTACCGGCGAGCAATGCCGAACTCTGCTCGAGATAATTGATCAGCGGCGCGGCATAATCCCGCGCCAGCGTCTCGACATAGTCGCGGCGCGCGGGCAGAGTGCCGACGAGATCGGCGAGCGATGACGCGCCAAAAGCGGGCGCGGCCAGCGGCGGCGCGCCGGTCCAGAAGGAGAGGCTGCGATCGGCGAGCTGATAGGGATCGGCTGAAAGCAGAATGGCATCGACGCGGGCCAGCAGGCCGACCGCCTGCTCGGCAACGAGCTGATCGATGCGGGCGGCATTCGCGATCTGCCCGGTCGTCCGCAGCGCCTCGCGCATATTGGCGAGCACCGGCGCCGCTTCCGCGAAATGGGCAATGTCGGCATGGAGCGCCGCCGCGCCGCCGGACGCCGCCGCCCCGGAAATCGCCCCTCGCTGGAACAGGGCGCCCGCCGCCTCGGCGTTCGGGGCGACCATCGCGCCCGCGAGCAGCCTTGCAAGCTGCTCGCCGGCGGCGGCCAACACCTGCGCCTGAAAAAGCGCCGGCTCATTGGCCAGAGACTGCGCGACGAAAACCAGAAAACCCTCTGAGATCAGCTGCAACATGCGCAAATCGCCGTCGTCCCAAACCGGCGGCAAACCGGCCGTGAGCGCCCGCCCGAGATCGGCCGGAGGCGCGACAGTGGTCATCAGTGGCAGCGACAGCAGGGCGTCGATCGTCTTGCGGATCGCGACGAGCGGGGGCGAAACTGTCACCGCGCCGCCCTCGACGGCGAGAACCTTGGTGCCGCCGAACACGGTTGCCGCGAGCAGCGACGATCTCGCATCGGCAGCGGCGCTCGCGGCCAGTTTGGCAAACGCCGCCACCGTCGCCGGATCGATCGGGACGGTATCCTGACCTGTGCTTTCCGACGACGATGCCAGGCCACGCAGTTGCGCAAGGATCGCGGCGATGGGGGCGATCTCGGTCTCGTGGATTAGCCATTCATGCTTGCCTTGCGCTGCTTCCGTCTCCGCCGCACGCAGCGCTTCGCCAAGCGCGCGGATGTGATCGGCAGCCCCCTGCCAGGAGGGTGATGGCGACATCCCGCGGCTCGCCTCAACGACCCTGGCCACCGCACGCGCGAGCGGGTTGGCGCCATAGGCGCTGGCGAGCGCGTTCGCGAATGGGCAGGCCAGGATCCGGCCGATATTCTCGCGCAATCGCGGCATCGACAACGGCGGAAACTGCGCCTGTTTCAGAGCGACGAGGTAGAGATAATTGTCTGTCTCAAATGAATCCGGCAGTGCGATCTCGAGGGAAAACCCGAGCAATCGCTTGAGAGCATCGATCTCCGGGTGGTTTCTGAGCTGGCGATAGAAGGTGATCTGCTGCGGATATTGCGCAAGCCGCCCGACGATCTGCTGCATCTGCGCGACCCCGTCGACGCCCCCTCCCCCGGCGGACGCCTCATTGGCCGACGGCGCCGATGGCCCGGGGCAGGCCGCCGCGCGCGCTTCGAAATTGCCCGGCAACACGGCTTCGCCGCTCGCGAGCCGGCCGCGAACCTCGCGCAGGATGACATGTTCATAGGCGCCGCGGATCGCAGCGGTCACGGTATTATCGGCCCCGCTCAGCAAAGAGAGCGGCGCCCAGACGGATTCGATGCTGTTGACCCCGACGCCGCTCATCGCGCTGAGCAGTTTTCGGGTCGCAGCGGCCTGCTCGGCGAGGTCCGGTATGCCTTTCATGCTCACCTCGGAAGCGATGTCGAGACTGGCCGCGACCAGGGGCTGCGCCGAGGCGATGGCGCTTTGCTCGCGCTCGATGACGACAGTGCCGATCACCATCAGCATCGCGAGCACGGCGAGACCCGCCTGCGCCATGCGGATCTGGCGCCGCCGGCGCGTCGTCGCCCCGAGGGCTGGCTGCGCGAGGGTGTGCTCGGGGAAAATCCTGTCGTGAAATAGCTTGGCGGCGAAGGCCGCGGGCTCGGTGCCGCCATCCGGCGGCGCGCCGCCCGTCAAGTAGAAACCACGAAACATGAACGCCTCGTGATAGGCACTCGGCTGCAGCATCGGCGTCAGTATTTGCGCGAGCGGCTCTTCCAACGCGGCGACGGCCTCGGGAAATAATAGGATCTGCTCCGCCGCCGCGGTTTCGGTGGCGCGGACGAGCAATGGCGCCTGCGCCAGAGAGAGGCGCGAGACCAGGGCGTCGATACCGTTTTGCACCCACCGACGCTCAAACATGCTCTCGAGCGCATAGGGAACCGTCCAGCCGAACGGCGCCTGTCGGATGAGCGGCGCTTCCTTCTTCATCGCCTCAAGGGTCGCCGTAAATCCAGTCAGGCACTCACATCCGGTGAGCACGAGATAGATCGGCACCCGCCATCCGCCGGCGCGCTGCGCCATCCAGATCAACTGATGGAGCCGCTCCCCGAGGGCCACGATCCGATCATCGGCCCAGCGCCCGGGGCCATGGAGCGCGCCCGCATCGAGCATGACGACCAGACCGTCGAACGGACGGTCGGCACGGATGGTGGCCAGGCCTTTGAGGAGTGCGGCCCAGCGGGCCTCGGCGCGTTCGCTCTGCAGCAGCCCGTCGTCAAAGCTCACCACGGCCCCATCGGGGCAGACCGAGAACCGGCAGTCGCCGACGAAAAGATCCCGCTCGGCGCGGGCGAGATCGCCGCTCCGCAACGCCGGTATAAAGCGCCGCAGATCGGCGCTCGCACTGCCGATCGTGACCATGAGCGGAATCCCGGCGATGCCGTCATGGGGATCGCGGAGCGCGGCGAGCCGCACGGCAGCGGCGCGGAAGCCCGTCGGCGCCGGCGGCCCGTCTCCGCGCGCGGGGGCGGGGATGGACGGGGGCTTCGGCCGGAACTGGCGGATCGCCGCGATCGTTGCCATCACCAGCGCCCCCGCGAACACCATGGCGAGCGCCGGCAGCAGATCGGCCAAAGCCGGCGGCAAGGCGAGTGCACCCGTCATGGCACAACCTGGTGCAGCAGATCGACGGCCCGCGCGGAATCGCTGACCAGAGAGGCAACGCCGTCATGCCAAAGTGCCAAGCTCACGAAGAGATAGACGAGTGTCAACCCGACGGCCGCCATCAGCCACGGGCGCAACGCCGGGAGAGACACCGGGCGCGCATTGACGAGCGCCTCCTCAGCGCCGACGGCAAGCCCCTTGAGGGGAAAGGCGGCGGTGGGCGGTATCCGGAAGACGAATTCATAGAGCCGGGCCTTCAGCCGCTCGATCTCACCGCGGTCATCGCTATCGCGATAGCGGCCGCGATAGCCGGTCTCAAGCGCAAGCAGGATGGTGAGCGCCGTTGCCTCGGCGTCCTCGCGATGTCGGGCGACGAGATCGTCGACGGCATCGAAAATGCGATCTCCCGCGATCCTGCTGCGATAGAGCAGAACCTCGAGCGGTGTCTCCGCCCAGCCGCTCCGGCCCGGCCAGTCGATATCGTGAAGCAGCGCCGCATCGGCGACGGCGGCGCAGACATAGCCCGGGCTGATCCCGGCCCGCCGGCTCGCCCCCATTCCAGCCCCGGCGCCCTCGCCGAGCCCTTCATCGACGAGGATCGCCGTCCGCAATCGCTGCCGCGCCGCCTGCAGCGTCTGCTCGCCCACACTGCCCGAGAGCATGCCCGACGCCGCCGCGTCGCCGACCAGTGCTGCGAAATTGCCGGCCTGCAGCAAGCGTTTGATCTGGAATAGTTCGCGATAGAAGACCCTGTAGCGTCTGAGCGCGGTCTCGGCTTCGCGCGACAGAACGAGCGTCGCCATCAGCTTTGCGACGCCGCGTAGAAGAGGCGGAGTTCCACCGGCTCCGCAAGCTCGCGCATGGCGGTCTGACTGATTTCCAGCACGTCGCCGGCGGCGACGAAACCGGCCTCGGTCGAGACGCGAAACAGAACCATGTTGGGCGGCGGCAGCAGATCGAGTTCGGGCACACTGCCGATCGCCTCCCGCGCCGCCCCGATCACGGCGTTGTCGCGCATCGCCGCGATCCGCGAGACGCCGCCGATGACAGCGCTATCGAACCATTCCCGCACCGCGGCGGCATCCTGACCCGCGCCCAGCCGAGCGCCGATCACGAGGCTCGCCGCACGTTGATACTCAGGCCGCATCACCATAATGAAGCGGCCGGGCTCGGGATGCTCGAACGCGACCGAGCTGTAGGGCGTCCGCAACTGACGCAAAGCCGCGTCGATGTAACCGGCGACGGCTTGAAAAGCGCCGAGAAGCTCAACATGCCGGTAACCGCCGAAGGCTGGCAGCATCACCTGGCCGCCGATCACCGACAAATCGCCGGCAATATCGCAGAGCGCGAGATAGAGATCGAACGGATGCGTCGCCGCCGTCGCCAGTAGCGCATCGAGCCGCGGGAGCCCGCGGGCGATCATGCGGAGCGTGGTGACGCTCTCGCTCGCGACCGCCGCCTGCCCCTCGGCCAGGGCGCCGCTCAACCGCACCCCCCATTCGGTCGCCTTACTGCGCAAATCGGCGCAGACGCGGTTCGCACACTGAAACACCAGGGATTGCTGATCGAGACGGAAACGCGGCGGCTCATAATCGATCTGGACCGCCCCCTGCGGGCCACATTCCAGCACCGCGAGCGGCAGGCTGACGAAGCGCTGAGAGGGCAGGTGCTGCGGACTCTCGGTGATCTGCAAACCGAGCAGCGGCACATAGCGGGCCATGGCAATGCCGTTATCGGCGGTGTTTTCATCGAGGACATTGGAGTCCTCGAACTGCCGATAGCGCTGATGGCCGCCATGCTGACCGGCGCCAGAAGGCGAGGCTGCGACTGCGAGATGCACGGCGATCCGTTTTGGCCGCGGATCGGCGAGCAACGGCGCGAGATCGAACTCAAGCCGCGGCGCCGCAGGGTCGAGATGGGCGTAATGGGTGACGACGAGACCGTCGGGGAGGATGGCCTCAAGCTCGGTGACCGCGAAAACCCGCCCCACCAATGCCGCCTTGTCGATGCTGAGGCGGCTCACGCCCCAGCCATAGGGCGCCGCGGCCAGGGTCATATAGCTCTGCAAGCTCTCTTGGCGCCGCGTCGCCTGTTGAAAATGTTGCGGCGACAGCAGCATGCCTTCATGCCATTGCACCGCCGGCGGAATCGAGCGCGCATCAATCACAGCGATCTCCCAACGCATATCGTGGTTTTTTGATCATGGCGATACCGAGAAATCCTCTCGCTTGAGAAAAACCACGACGCTGCCGACATCGCCGAGAGACTGCCGGTGATCGCCCGGCGTACCATAGCGGGCGAACAGCAGCGTACGCACCCGGTTGCAATCGGGGTGGACGGCAGCATCCCGCAGAATCTGTCCCGGCGTGATTTCCCACGAGCGTATGACGAGGCCTGTCGGGAAATCCCGCTCCAACTGCGCGCGCCGGCTGAAATACGCTTCTGCCGTGAGCGGTGCGATCTGCTGGGCGGCGAGCGGATCGGAGATGAAAAGGAGGTCGACGGCCACCGCCGAGGTCCGATTGGCGTCGGCATCGGCAACGAGGGTCACCCGGCTCGGGCCGGAGGGGGCAAGACAGAGCCAGGACGGGGTCGAACACCCGGCCAGAACTGAAAGTGCCAGGCATTGGCCGCCAAACATCAAGCGCTTTCCAAGCCCGGCGCGGGCGCGAAAGCGCCCCCCCGAAGACGCCAAAAACCTCGCGATCATGGCGCCGCCCTCACGATTAGCACCGGAATCCCGATCCGCTTCTGGATCGCGGCCGCGGTCTCGGCAACCGCCGCGCGATCGCCGAAGCCATTGATGCGAACCAGAAGCAGCGTTCTGGCCCCGAACGTCGCCGGCGTGATCGTGGCTTTATAGCCGAAACGATTGAGTTCGGCCGCAAGCCGCGTCGCATTGGCTTCATCCTGAAAGGCGCCGGCCTGCAAAAGAAAGCGGCTGTTCCGGCCGGCGCCGGCTGCGGCCGGCGTCGCTTCCTTGGCGGAAGGTGGCGCGCGCCGCTCGGCACGGGTGCCGGGCGCGGGCGGAGCGGTGTCGGCTTTCGGCTGCGGCGCGGATGCGGTTGGCGGCGGGATGGTAGATGGCGGGGCCGCCGATGGCGGGGGGCTCGGCGCGGCCACCTGATTGGCGGCCAGGATAGCGCTCGACGCGGCGCCGGTCAGGGGCAGAGCGGCGGGGGCGGGCGGCGCGGCTTGCGCGTTCGGCGCCGGCGATGCGGCGTCAGGCCGTTCGGCCGCCTCAGCGCCGGCCAGGCCCGCATCAGGCGCCAGCGATGGCGCGGGCGCGGAGAGCGCGGACGGGGATACGCGCGGCGCCGGTGTCGGCAGGGGGGGTGTCGGCAGGGTGGAGGCCATCCAGCCGGGATGCGCGGCCAGCAGCCAAACACCCATCACCACGCCCAGGGAAAAAGCGCTGATATTGGCAAAGACGATGAGGATCGCGGCCCGCATTCAAACCACCGCCCGCCGATCGCCGTACCGAGGGGCACAAGGCCTCGCGCCACTGCGGACGCGAACACATCGAGGGTGAGAGCTCACGGCCGCGCCACCGTCAGGGAGTCATGACCGTGAACTGGCCGGGCGCGGCGACCTGAATGACCCCCGCCCACAAGCACATGAGCTTGCAGGTATTATCCACCGCCGGCAGAGCGCCGACGAGGACCGTCGGCACGCCCGGCAGCCACGGCGCCACGGTCGCCGGGACGCATGGCATCGGCGTGAGCACGCCAAGCGCCGCCGCGGTCGCGGCCGCAACGGTTGGATTGGCCGGGCTGGAACACATGCCGAATGACGAAATATTGACGATTGGGACGTGGTCCATAATGGTCGCCGCGGGGGCGCTATTGGTCATGACGCGGTTGGTCGGCAAGACCTGCAAGGCCCCAGGGGCCGCACCGAAGCTGCATTGCAGTACGGCACCATTTGTCAATTGAACCGGCATCCCCCCCGTTACCGCATCTCTTCAATGCGAACGATACACCATTACGATGGCCAGTGTAAAGTATGTCGATGAAATTCTATCGTAAAGAGTAATTCAGACAGTAAAAATCAGTCGCCAGCGGTTTGTATTCGGAATTGTCGGCAAAAACGATGGCGGTTGCAGGGCTCATGACCCGTTTTTCGGCGGGGGCGGGAATTCGCGACTTGGCGCCGCATCGCCGGCCAGGGCCCGCCGCAGCGACCACACCGAGGCGAATGGCGAGCCGCCGCACCCAGGCGCACGCATTGGCGGCGCCCAGGCGCCGGCGCTCGGCCCCGCCGCAACGCAATTCGGCGTCGCTGCGATCAGGCGTGCGAGGGCGTCCGCGCCGACCCCCTCCGCGGCCGCGCCCGCCAGCGGCAAAGGCGCGAACGGGTGCAACACCGATCGCCCGCCCCGCTGCGGCCAGCCGTCGGTCCAGAGCGCGAGCACCGCTTGACGGTATGGTGCGCCGAGTGCTGGCGTGTGTGAGTGATAGGCGGCGGCGGCGGCCAGCCAATCCCCGGTTTCGGCAAACAATGTGGTCAGATAGCGGGCGGCGTAAGCGGCATTGGCCGCCGGATCGAAGGCTTGCACGAGCGAGGCGAAGGCGTGGGCATGGTGTCGCAGATTGACCTGCAGGCATCCGACATCGATCGAGCGCACGCCCCGCATTTCCAGAGCCTGCACGGCCTCGATGGCCTCATTTTCGGTGGCGAAAAAACGCCCATTGCCTTCGGCATTGATCGTCCATGGCCACGGCGCGAGCACGCCACCCGGCCCCGGGCGGCCGGATTCCCTGACGGCAATGGCCGCGAGCAGCCCGCTGGGCAGAGCCGCTTCACGCTCAGCCGTAATGATGGCGGTATCGCAATCAGACTGGCTCCGCGCCGGCGCCGGCGCAACGAACAGTAGCCACAACGCCGTAACGACGCCTCCCATCGCGCGTGCCGCGGCCCGGTGCTGCGGTGTGCCGATTGCGCCGCGCTTCAACCCTCCGGGCACCATCATGCCGTGCACCCCTCTTACGCACCGCGGCCACAAAGCGCGGCGCACCGCCAGTCCCGCCTCAGCTGACCATAGAGATGCGCGTCGACACATTCAACCTTTCGTGGTATTGACTTGCCGCGATCGAAAAGCGCCGGCGCGGTGCCACGGCCGAAGGAATGCAGGCAATACGACGAAGATCTGCAAAGCACGACGCAGAACGAGGAGGGACCGGCCATGGCCGTCGGGTTCGAGTTCGCAACCAACTGGCAAATCTACAAAGACGCACCGATCCCACCTGGCCAGACGAGGCCGCCGCTCTTCGCCAAGGGGTTTACCCTCAAGCGGACTACCGGCTGGGACATGACCATCGACGGCCACGAGATCGAGTTCGTCGTCAAACCCGTGGACGAGAATGCGCAAGGCGAAGGGAGCGTCCGCGCGCGTATGCGCGCCCTCGAGGCATTCGTCAGCAGGATGAATGGGATGCGCGCGCAGGCCCAGCTCCGCAACACTGATTTCGCCGGCCACATCCCGGCGACCCCGCGTTTCGTGATCTACACGCAAAACCAGCCCATCAGCGCCATTCCCCAGGTTTCGGCGGGCGTGCTCCTGACCCGCTATCGCAAGCTCGTACGCGTGCTCGCAAACCCCAACCGGAATGCGACGACTCAGTTTTTCGGTGCCTGGACCCAGAACTATGCGGGGGTCTTCGCCTCCGTCCGGCTGCCTCCCGCCGCTTTGCAGGATCCGAACTGGCCGGGGCACGTCCCGAGCGCAAAGCTGCGCGGCCTCGTGAGCCTGATCGCGACCTATATCAAACGCGGCACCCCGCCGGCGCAGAATACGCCGATAATGGCGGCCAAATATCTCATGGTCGTCATGGCGAGAACGAATTTCGCCGGCATCTTCGCGACCCTGCCGCAGGCCGAGCGCGATCATTATCGGCAAAACCCTCTTCACTGGGTCAGTTACATCTGCACCACGGTGATGGCCAATGTCGCCGGCTTCGGTGGCGGCGCCGATCCCAACCAGCCGCTGATCGGCTACGAGATCTCCGACCAGAACCAGCTCGGGCCGGGGCAGCGCGTCACGCTTCCCATCACGCGCCGGGCCTGGCTTCTGGAGATGACCCGCGGCCGCGACCTGCTCACCGCCGCGGCGCATAAGATCGGCGCGCTCCATCCCGTCAACAACCCGATCTATCGCGATACCGCCGGGGTCGGCCATCGCCTGCGCGGCCTCGGCGGCCTCGGCCAGCGCACCGACGTAATCCCAACCCCGTCCGGCCCCAAACCCGGCATCATCTTCGAGTTCCGCGCCCGGCAGAATCCGTTGGCCTGGAACCAATGGGAGGCTTATGCCGTGCGCATGTATCGCTTCTTCGAGAATCTTAACGAACAAGCGAAAAACGTAGCGGTCGATTATTAACTGAGTCCCTATTGACTGAGCCTGCGCGATGCCCGCCGCAAGCTGGCCTTGTGGCGCTACGACGACAACAACGTCAGGCCACACTCATCGCTCGGCACCCGAGATGCCAAAGCATGTCAGGGACAGGACACTAGCGCCCGTGCATCGCGGCTGACTGGGCCGCGAGGGCGCGGGCCATGTTACTCAGCGCTTCTTGATGCTTGAGATTGTCGATCGCGGCGAAATTGCGGGCAAGCTCGAGACACATGCGCTGGCGCGGGGTCGCCGCTTGGGTCTCCTCGTCCGGCGCCAGCCCCTCGAAGAACCACGCGATCGGCACCCCGAGCACCACCGCGATGTCATAGAGCCGCCCCGCCGAGATGCGGTTGAAGCCGCGTTCATATTTATGCGCCTGCTGATAGGTCACCCCGATCATCTGGGCCAGCTGCTGCTGCGAAAGGCCGAGCATGGTGCGGCGTTCGCGGATGCGCGCCCCGACATGACGATCGGCGAGACTGGCGCGGCTGGCGCCGCGACCTTCGCGAGGCGCCACGCCCGTGAAATCGGTCGCGCGCAGCCGAACCAGCGGCATCGATTCCTCGCTTTCGTCGTCTGACGCGTCATAGCGGGGGGGGATGGCTTCACGGTCGGACATAGCGGCCTCCACGACGATCGAAAACGGGAAAACTGCGGTTTCTCGCATCTTCAGGTCACTGGGTCATGCCCTGCGACCGTCTCTCCATACGCGAATATGGCATTTTTCCGAAAGATCGTCAAAGGAAAAACGATATATTAACGTCCTACCATTGCATCACCGTGGTTTTCTCCCCGAAATCCACTATTCAGCCGGGTTTGTCGCCGGATTTTTCGCCCCCTGGTTGGGGTGCCTTAGGCGTTTTTTCGGCCGTCCCCGCCCCGCGACGCGCAAGCTCGGCCCTGAGCGCCGCGATCTCGGCCCGCAGCACGGCGATTTCATGGTCGCGCTCGGCCGCTGCCTCGGCCGCCTCGCCCTGATGCTCCCGCGCCCTCTGGAACGGCGAGAAAAAACTCATCGCCTGCTCCATCATCGCGAGGTTGCGCCGGCTCATCTCCTCCACCCCGGGAAATAGCGTGCCAACCGTCTGCTGCATCGCCCGCCGCATCTGCTGCTGCTGGGCGGCGAAGCTTGCCATCGCCTGTTCGAGATAACTCGGCAGAAGTCCTTGGAAACCCTCGCCATAAAGCCCGATGAGCTGCCGCAGAAACCCGGTCGGCAGCAGCGCCCGGCCCTTGTTTTCCTCATCGACGATGATCTGGGTGAGCACCGAACGGGTGATGTCGTCGCCGGTTTTGGCGTCATAGACCACGAAATCCCGCCCGCCGCGCACCATGTCGGCAAGCGTGTCGAGCGTGATATAGCTCGAACTCTCGGTATTATAGAGGCGCCGATTGGCGTATTTCTTGATCACAAGGGCGGCGGCGGGCGTCTCGTCGGTGCGCGGCGGCTCTGGCTCTGACATCGATCGTTCCTTATGTTGCGGCGCGTTATTTCCGGCACTCTGCCCGCCTCCGCGAGGAGAGGCAAATTTTCTCGCCGCGGCTTGGGTCGCCGGCGGAGAATCGGATGACGAGGCGAGAATGGTAAATGGATGAGACATGAGCACCGCCCGAGCGCCCGGCACGCCGCCGGACGGGGAGAGCCCGGCCGGCGGCGCCGGAAACGAGACGCCCGACCTCGCCGCCCTCGCGCAAGACTGGATCACGCTTTGGCAAAGCGAGATCTCGGCGCTCGTCGCCGACCGCGAGATGCAGGAAGCCTGGCAAGCCCTCGCTGCCCTCTGGGCCGGCGTGTTGGCCAGCGCCATTCAGGCGATGCCGCGCGAGCCGGGGCCACGCGAGCCCAGGCCACGACACCATGAGCCATTCCACAATGGCGTCGCCGGCGCCGCTTCACCGCCGCGGGCCGCGGCCGCTGCTGCTCCATCTGACCCTCGCGATGCTGAGATCGAGCGCCTCTATCGCCGGCTTGCCGCTCTCGAACGGCGCCTGGCCCGGCTGGAACCCGCGCCGAAACCCCGATCTCGCCCGCCTCGCGCACGCAAGCGGCGATCCTGACGCCTTCGCCCGCACCGTCTTCGCGGCCACTCTCGCCGAGGATCGCGCCCTCATCGCTGGCATCGCCGCCTATCGCCGCCATCCCTGGCGCCGCACCCTCCCCGACCCGCCGGCGATCTGGAGCGAGGGCGAAACCCGCCTGCTCGATTACGGCGGCGAGGGGCCACCCCTCCTCTTTATCCCGAGCCTCATCAATCGCGGTCATATCCTCGATCTCGACGAAGGCGCCTCGCTGGTTCGCTTCCTCGCCGCTGCCGGCTTCCACCCTTTGCTGCTCGATTGGGGCTGGCCCGGCGAGCGCGAACGGCGCTTCACCCTCACCGACTATATCGCCGGGCGGCTGGATCGCGCGCTTGGCGCGGTTGCGGAAAAACCCATCCTGGTCGGCTATTGCATGGGCGGGCTGCTCGCCCTCGCGGCGGCACTGCGCGAGCCACGCCGCCTGCGCGCCCTCGCTTTGCTTGCAACCCCCTGGGATTTCCACGCCGTCGATCCCGCCCGCGCCGCCGCCCTCGCCCGCCTGCTGCCGCTCATGGAACCGGCCTTCGCCCTCGGCCACGCGCTTCCGATCGACTGGCTACAAACCCTATTTGCGCTCGTCGATCCCTATGGTGTCGGCCGCAAATATCGCGCTTTCGCGACCCTCGACCCGGAGAGCACACGCGCCCGCCGCTTCGTCGCGCTCGAGGACTGGCTGAACGACGGCGTGCCGCTCGCCGCGCCGGTGGCGCGCGAAGCCCTCGGCGGTTGGTATGGCGACAATACGCCGGCCCGCGGCAATTGGCTCGTCGCGGGCCTTCCCGTCGATCCCGCTACCCTCCGCCTGCCCACCCTCGTCGCCGCGCCGACCCGCGACCGGCTGGTGCCGCCGGCCAGCGCCCGCCCGCTCGCGACCCTCGTTCCCGAAGCCACCCTGATCACCCCGCAGGCCGGCCATATCGGCATGATCGCCGGCACCAATGCCGAAACCGTTCTCTGGCGCCCGATGCTCAGCTGGCTGCGCGAGGTCTGACCCGCGGCACCCGCCAACGCGGGCAGGCCGGCCGCGTAACACCCCCGCCTTCGCGATTCATAGGGTCCGGGCATTTTACCGCGATGCGCTATTCCGCGGCGTTACTGCCGACGACATTCGCCGGGCGATAAAAATCCAGGCCACGAATCGCCGTCGTGCCTGGCAGATCATCACTCGTGAAGCCGCCCCCAAGCGCCTCGACGAGGGCGACTGAGGCGACCATGCGGCTCTGCTGGATGGCGACATCGGTGACCTCATCGCTGAGTTCGAGTTCCTGATCGGTGAGCACCGTGGTGTAGATCACCGTCCCTGCTTTATATTCATTGATCGCGAAGGCGACGTTGTCTTGCGCCGATTTCACCGCGACATCCTGCTCGGTTTTCTCCTGTGCCAGGATACGCAGAGCTGCCAATTCATCTTCCACTTGTTGAAAGGCGGTCAGCACCGTCTGGCGATAATTGGCGACCGCCGCGTCATAATTGGCGCGCGCGGCGACCACGGCGGCGATCTGCGCGCCGCCCTCGAAAATCGGCGCATTGAACGCCGCGCCCAGCCCCCAGAGGCGGTTCGGCAGCGCAATCAGATTCGCGATTTGCGGGGCAGAATAGCCGTAAAAGCTGCTGAGGCTGATTTGCGGAAAGAAAGCGGCGAGGGCGACGCCGATCAGCTCATTCTCTGCCGCCATCTGGCGCTCGGCGGCGGCGATATCGGGGCGGCGCTGGAGCAATGTCGAGGGGAGCGAGGGCGGCACCACCGGCACATCATTGGGCAGCGCGCCAGGGGCGATGCTGAGATCCGCCGGCGGCTTGCCGATCAAAACCGCGATCGCGTGTTCATATTGCGCACGGGCAACGCCGACCGCGATGAGCTGCGCCTGTGTCGTCTGCAATTCCGTCTGCGCCGTGAGAACATCGCCGCGCGCGACATAGCCGGCATGATATTCATTTTCGGTGATACGCAGCGCATCAGCGAATTGCTTGACGTTGTTTTCATAAACAGTGGCAAGCGAATCTTCTGCGCGCAAATTGAAATAAGCGGTCGCGAGCGCCGCTTGCGCCGAAAGTCGGGCATCGGCGACTTCGGCCGCGCTATATTGCGCAAGATCCACATCACTTGCGATTTGGCGCCGGATCTCGCCCCAGACATCGAGATCCCAGCTCCCATTTCCCTGCAGGGTATATTGATTGCCGACGAACCCGGAAGCACCGGAGACCGCGACGCCATTGCCGGCGGTAACGACGCTGTGGCTGCCGCCGCCGATCCCGGTGCGCTGGAAATTGCCGGTCGCGTTCAAAACCGGAACCAAATTTGCCTGCGCCTCCTGCACGATCGCCTGCGCATTGCGGTAATTCGCCTCCGCTTGCTTGAGCGTGTAGTTGGAAATGTCGATCTGGCGTTCGAGCTGATCGAGAAGCGGGTCATGATAGATCAGCCACCAGGCCCCGCGGTCATGCTCATCCTGCGGCATCGCCGGTTGCCAGCCCGCCAATTCCTTGTAGGAAACCGCAACCGGCGCCGACGGCCGCTTGTAATCCGGCCCGATCATGCAGCCGCCGAGCCCGAGTACCGCAAGAAAAATCACCGCGGGTTTCATGCCGCGCTCCGCCGGCGGCGCAAAACACTGAGGCGCAGCCGATCGAGCGCGAGATAGACGATCGGTGTCGTATACAGCGTCAAGATTTGGCTGACCAACAGGCCACCGATGATCGAAATCCCGAGCGGGGCACGGAGTTCGGCGCCATCACCGCCGCCGATCGCCAGCGGCAGGGCGCCGAGGATGGCAGCGAAGGTGGTCATCATGATCGGGCGAAAGCGCAGCGCGCAGGCCTCGGCAATTGCGGCACGCGGATCGAGCCCACGGCTCCGCTCGGCCTCGAGCGCGAAATCGATCATCATGATCGCATTTTTTTTGACAATGCCGATGAGCAGGATCACGCCAATCAAGGCGATGATGGTAAATTGCTGTCCGGTCAGCATCAAGGCGAGAATGGCACCGACTCCGGCGGAAGGAAGCGTTGAAAGAATGGTGAGCGGATGGACATAGCTTTCATAGAGCATGCCGAGAACGATATAAACGGCGGCGAGTGCTGCCAGGATCAATACCGGCTCATAGCGCAGTGATTGCTGAAAGATGCGGGCTGTGCCGGCGAAGCTGCCATGAATCGAGGCCGGCATACCGAGATCGCGCATAGTACTCTCAATCGCCTGCACCGCGCCGCCCAGCGAACGCCCGAGCGGCAGATTGAACGAGATGGTGGTCGCGACGAATTGCCCCTGATGATTGACAACGACAGGCGTTTTCCCCACCACCATATGCGCGACGGCGGCAAGCGGCACCATGTTTTCGCGCGCCGTGCTGACCGCAGCACCGGTTGAGCCGGCATGGCCACCGGTATTGGCGATGGCGTTGTTGAGGCTGTTGCGAGCGGCGTTGGTGGCGATGGCGGCGGCGGCATCTCGCCCGGCGAGCGTTGGATCGAAATTTGATCCCGCGACAAACAGCGGCGAATTGGCGATGCGCCCATGCGGCGTGGTGACGGTGCCGATCACCGCATTGGTGAGCGATGTGCCGTTCGGGAAGGAGCCGACGGGGCTGATATAGAAACGCGGCAACTCCGTACGGTCCTGCCAGAAGCGCGGCGCCACCTCCATCACCACGTGATACTGATTGAGTGGGTTGTAGATCGTCGAGACCTGCCTCTGGCCAAACGCATCATAGAGATTCTGATCGATCGTGCTTTGGAAGAGGGCGAAACGTGCCGCGGTCTTGCGGTCGATCTCCAAATAGGTTTCGCTCCCCGCCTGCTGCTGATCAGAGCTGACATCGGCAAGGGCTGGGTTTTTCTCCAGTGCCGCGGTCAATTTCTGGGTCCAGACGTAAAGCTCGTCGGGATCGATATCCTGGAGGGTGAATTGATATTGCGCGTTGCTTTGGCGGCCGCCGGCGCGGATATCCTGCACCACCTGCAAATAGAGCTGCGCGCCGGCGACGCGCGCGAGTTTGCCGCGCAGCCGCGCGATGACTTGATCGGCGGAAGCGTGACGTGCGGCCCGCGGCTTGAGGGCGACGAAGAAGAACCCGGAATTGGTCTGTCGCCCGCCGGTGAAGCCGGCGATGTTCTCGACCGCCGGATCGGCACGGACGATGGACATGAACTGCACCATCTTGTCGCGCATCGCCTGAAACGAAATGGTTTGATCGCCGACGAGGGTGCCGATCAGCCGGCCGGTATCCTGCTGCGGGAAAAAGCCCTTGGGGACGACCGTGAAGAGGTAAAAATTAAAAGCGATCGTCATAAACAAAGAGATCAGCATGAGGGCGGGATGGCGAAGCGCTATAGCCAGCGTGCGGCGATAGGCGTCAAGGGCGGCCTCGAACACCGCCTCGGTTGCATGCCCGATGCGGCCCTGCTTGTGATGGTTACGCAGAAATTGCGCGCAGAGCATCGGTGTCGTCGTCAATGATACGATCAGTGAGACGATGATCGATAGCGACAGCGTCACCGCGAACTCGCGAAACAGACGCCCAACCAGTCCACCCATGAGCAGGATAGGCAAAAATACCGCGACCAGAGACACGCTGATGGAAAGCACCGTGAACCCGACCTCACGCGCCCCTAGCAAGGCGGCTTCCCGGCGTGACATGCCGGCCTCGATATGGCGGCTGATATTCTCGAGCACCACGATCGCGTCATCGACAACGAATCCGGTCGCGATCGTGAGCGCCATCAGCGAGAGATTATCGAGGCTGTAGCCGAAAAGATACATGATCCCGAACGTGCCGATGATCGAGACTGGCACGACGACGCTCGGGATCAGGGCGGCGCGGGGGTCGCGGAGAAAGACGAAGACGACGCCAATGACCAGCGCCAACGCGATGAGAAGTGCGGCTTGTGTGTCTTGCAGCGAGGCGCGAATCGTCGGCGTGCGGTCGGCGATCAGGGTGACATCGATGTCGGAAGGGAGAGCCGCCTGCAGTGCGGGAAGGGCGCCGCGCACCGAATCGACCGCCTCGATGATATTGGCGCCAGGCTGGCGATAGACGATGACCAGCACCGCCGGCTGGCCATTGGCGAGAGCCGCGTTGCGCAAATCCTCGACGGAATCCTCGACCGCTCCGACATCGGTGAGAAAGACCGGCGCGTTGTTGCGATAAGCGATGACCAGCGGCCGGTAATCGGCGGCGCGCAGCGCCTGATCGTTGGTATAGACCTGATAGCGTTTCGGGCCGATCTCAATCGCGCCCTTGGGGCTGTCGGCATTCGCGGATGCGAGTGCCGCGCGAATATCCTCAAGGCCGATGCCGTAAGCCGCGAGCGGATCGGGGTCGAGTTCGACACGCACCGAAGGCAGCGCCGCACCCGCGACATCGACTTCGCCGATGCCGCTCAGTTCAGAAAGCCGCTGCTGGACGATATTGGCCGCGGCATCGAAAATTTGCCCGGGCTTGCGGGTTTTCGACGTCAGGGCGATGACCAGAATGGGCGCGTCGGCGGGATTGATCTTGTGGTAGACGGGATTGAGACGAAGCTGGGTCGGCAGGTCGGCATGAGCGGCGTTGAGCCCGGCCTCGACATCACGCGCCGCGCCATCGATGTTGCGGTCGAGACCGAATTGCAGCACAACCCGCGTGGTGCTGGTAAAACTCTGAGACGTCATTTCGTCGATGTCGGCGATCTGGCCGAGATGTTTCTCGAGTGGGGCTGCAACGCTGCTGGCGACGGTCTGGGGGCTGGCCCCGGGCAGGGTCGCCTGCACCAGGATCACCGGAAAGTCGACCTCCGGCAGGGGCGCCACCGGCAATTTGAAATAGCCGAGAATGCCGGCAAGCACGATCGCGAGGGTGAGCAGCGTCGTTGCCACCGGACGGCGAATGAAGAGCGCCGAGATGTTCATGGCGCCGGCTCTGGGGTTGCTTGATCGCGGGCACGGCGCGGGTGGATCAGGCGGTCGAAGAAGAGATAAATCACCGGCGTCGTGAATAGCGTCAAAACCTGGCTCACGATCAGGCCCCCGACGATCGCAAGACCGAGCGGGCGGCGGAGTTCAGCGCCAGTGCCGTGCGCGAACATCAAGGGCAGGGCGCCGAGAATGGCCGCCATCGTGGTCATCAGGATCGGACGCAGCCGGAGTAGCGCCGCTTGGCGGATGGCGAGCCGTGGCGAAAGCCCGCCCTCGCGCTCGGCCTGCAACGCGAAATCGACTATCATGATGGCGTTTTTCTTGACGATGCCGATCAAGAGCACGATCCCGATGATCCCGATGACATCGAGATCCTTGCCCGCGACCATCAGCGCAAGAAGAGCGCCGATCCCCGCCGACGGCAGGGTGGAAAGAATCGTCACCGGATGGATGAAACTCTCATAGAGAACCCCGAGCACGATATACATCGTGATGACGGCCGCGAGCAGCAGCAAAAGATCATTGCCGAGCGCGGCATTGAAAGCCAGCGTCGCCCCCTGAAAGCGGAGCATGAAACTCCCGGGCAGGCCAATTTCCTTGACCGCGTCTTTGATGTCACCGACCGCCGCGCCGAGCGAGGCTCCTTCGGCGAGGTTGAAGGAGATGAAACTGGCCGGGAACTGGCTCAGATGATCGATCTGCAATGGCGCCGGGCGCTCGCTGATCGTTGCGATCGCCGAGAGCGGCACCTCGCCGGTGGTCGCGGTCGCGGAGGGAAGATAGATCTTGCCAAGATCGGCCAGGGATTGTTGGGCTTCGGGTGCGACCTCCATGATCACCCGATATTGATTCGATTGAGTAAAAATAGTGGAGACGATGCGCTGGCCGAAAGCATCGTATAGCGCATTGTCGATGGTCGCCGGCGTGACACCGAAGCGAGCAGCAGTGGCGCGGTCGATCTCGACCTGCACGGCGCGGCCGCCATTTTGCATATCGCTGACCACGTCGGCGAGCGCGCGCGAGCGCCGGAGCCGCTCGACCAGCCGTGGCACCCAGAGCGAGAGCAACGCGGGATCGGGATTTTCGAGCACAAATTGATATTGTGTCGCGCTGATCGCGCTATCGATGGTGAGATCTTGCGCCGGCTGCATATAGAGCGTGATGCCGGTGACGTTCGCCGTTTCCTGCTGCAGACGGCGGATGATATCCCGCACCCCCAATTGCCGCTGATCCGGCGGGCGGAGCGTGATCAGGAAGCGGCCGCGGTTGAGGGTGGTGTTCGTGCCGTCGACGCCGATAAACGAGGCGAGGCTCAGGACATCATGATCGGCCAGGATTGCCTCGGCCAGCGCCTGTTGATGCGCGGCCATCGCCGAGAACGATATATTCCCCGGCGCCTCCGAGAGGCCTTGGATCAATCCGGTGTCCTGCAGCGGGAAAAACCCCTTCGGAATGAAGATATAGAGCGCTGCGGTGAGCGCCAGAGTGGCGAGCGCGACCAGCAATGTCACGGTCTGATGGCGAAGCACGCCGCCAAGAAGGCGGTCATAAAATCGCTGCAACGTGGCAAAAAACCCGCCGCCCTTGCCGCTCGTTTCCGGGCGCCGGCGGAGCAGGCGATTGCACAGCATCGGCACGAGCGTGAGCGAGACGAAAGCGGAGATGATAATCGTAACCGCGAGTGTAATCGCGAATTCATGAAACAACCGCCCGACAACATCGCCCATGAATAAAAGCGGGATCAAGACCGCGATCAGCGAGACGGTGAGCGAGACGATGGTAAAGCCGATCTGCTGCGATCCCTTGAGCGCCGCCGCCAGTGGCGTCTCACCGGCTTCGATGAAGCGCGAGACGTTTTCGATCATCACGATGGCGTCGTCGACGACGAAACCCGTCGCGATAGTGAGCGACATCAGCGAGAGATTATCGAGACTGAAGCCGGCAAGATACATGAACCCGAAGGTGCCGACCAGCGAGAGCGGCACCGCGAGACTCGGGATCACGGTTGCCGCCACGCTTTGGAGAAACACATAGATCACCAAAACGACCAGGACGACGGCGAGCGCGAGCTCCACCTCGACATCACGGACCGAGGCGCGGATGCTGGTCGTGCGGTCCGCAAGAACGGCGATATCGACCGCAGCCGGCAGGGTCATTTTGAGATCGGGGAGCAGCGCTTTGACGCGATTGACGGTGGCGATGACATTGGCGCCGGGCTGGCGCTGGATATTGAGCACGATCGCCGGCTCGCGGTTCATCCAGGCGGCAAGCTTGTCGTTTTCCGCGCCGTCGATCACGGTTGCGATGTCCGAGAGATAAACCGGTGCGCCAGCGCGATAGGCGACCACGGCGTGCCGATAGTCCTCAGCGGTCGTCAACTGGTCGTTGGCATTGATCGTGCTGGCACGGGCCGGGCCGTCAAACCCGCCTTTGGCGAGGTTGATGTTGATATTGGTGATGGTGGTGCGGAGATCGTCGATATTAAGACCGTAGCCGGCCATCGCCACCGGGTTGATCTGCACCCTGACCGCCGGGCGATGGCCACCGCTGATGGTGACGAGGCCGACGCCAGACACTTCCGAAAGCTTCTGCGCGAGCCTGGTTTCGGCGAGATCCTCGAGCTTGATCAGCGGCAGGGTTTTCGATGTCAGCGCAAGCGTAAGGATGGGCGCGTCGGCCGGGTTGACCTTGGCATAGATCGGCGGCGCCGGGAGATCGGCGGGCAGAAGATTATTCGCGGCATTGATCGCCGCCTGCACTTCCTCCTCAGCGATATCGAGGCCGAGCGACAGATTGAACTGCAGGGTGATCATCGAGGCGCCGGCAGAGTTGACCGAGAGCATCTGATTGAGCCCCGGCATCTGGCCGAGCTGTTCTTCGAGCGGCGCGGTGACCGAAGTGGTCATCACCTCGGGGCTGGCGCCGGGATAGAAGGTTTGCACCTCGATGGTCGGGTAATCGACCTCGGGCAGCGCCGAGACCGGCAAGAAGCCGAAAGCAACCAGACCGGCGAGCATGATCGCGATCATCAATAGCGTTGTTGCGACCGGACGCAGGATGAAGAGGCGTGAGGGATTCACCGGAGCGGACCCGGGATCTCAGGGCGCGGGGGGCGCGGTCGGCGGCGCGACGATTTTCACCTTGCTGCCGTCGCGCAGCCGATCCGCGCCATCCACGACGACATGCTCGCCCGGCTTCAGGCCAGAGGTGATCACGGTTTCGTCCTTGTTCGTGGGGCCGATGGTGACGGTGCGGGCGCTGACCGTGTCATCCGGGTTGATGACATAGACATAGTTGCCCGGCATCCCGGTGAGTACCGCGGCATGCGGCACGATGGTCGCGCCATGGAGGGTGTTGACGAGAAGATGGGCGTTGACGAACTGATTAGCGAAGAGTTCCTCATTCTTATTGTCGAACATGGCACGGAGATTGACCATGCCGGTCGAGGTGTTGATCTCGCTGTCGATGGCATAGACGGTGCCATCGGCGAGATGGGCGCTATCGCTGCGGTCGAACGCGGCGACCTTGAGCTTGCCCTGTTTTTTGAGTTCGCTGAGCACCGCCGGCACATTATCCTCGGGCAGAGTGAAGATGACGGTGATGGGTTCTACTTGCGCGATCACCGCGATGCCGGTCGCGCTATTCGGCTGTACGAAATTGCCGGGATCGACGAGGCGAAGCCCGATCCGCCCGGTGATCGGGGCGACGATGTGACAATAAATCAGATCAAGCTTAGCGTTATCGATTTGCGCCTGATCGAGCTTCACCTTGCCTTCATATTGTTTCACCACGAAGACCTGATCTTCATAGGTCTGCCGGGCGATCGAATCCTGCCGGTTGAGGGCGTGATAGCGCTCGAGATCCATGCGCGCTTGGCCGAGCGTCGCCTGATCAGCGGCGAGCTGGCCCTCATATTGTTCGAGCAGCACCTGGTAGGGGCGAGGATCGACGAGTGCGATCTCCTGGCCCTGCTGGACGATGTCGCCCTCCTTGAACTCGACATCCATCAAATAGCCGGCAATCTGCGAAATGACCGTGACCGTATAAACCGGGGTTACGGTGCCGAGTTCGACGAGTTCGACCGGGAAATCACCGGCGATCGCCGTGGCTTCGCGCACCGGCTGAGCGAGCGGGCCGGCGGGGCGGGGGGCGGCGTGATGGGCCGCGCCGGGCCCGAGTTTCCACCACGCGCCAAGCCCGACGGCGAACAGAAAAAGCGCCAGAACAAGCCCGCGCCGCAGCCCGCGCCGCGTCGCCGGGGGGCGCGTGATCGGCTCGTGCGGGGCGATGTCGGGCGCGACCCGCCGGGGGGCGTCGGCGCGCGTCTGGTCCGCTTTGGTCTCGGTTTCGCTGAGATTTTGGTCCATGGTCGCGGTCTGTTCTATCGATCCCGGATAAAGCGTGGCATCAGCGCTTCTAACATGTCCCTCATGCGAGGCATGCCAAGATTTCGCCACCGCTGGCGGAAGCAATCAGACCGAACGGTTCGGTCATCAGGCTCTGCTAACCGGCAAGCTTTTGCGAGTCAACGACAGCACATTATCATGGCGGGATTGCGGGTGCGTCTCGTTCATGTGTCGTAATGTAACAAAGGAGGCGCCATGTTCGTGGTGATTTTCGAAGTGCTGCCGGCCCCGACGCAGCAGGAGAGCTATCTCGCGCTGGCGGCGTCGCTGCGTGGGGTGCTCGAGGGTATCGCCGGCTTCCGCTCGGTCGAGCGCTTTGCGGCGCTGGCGCGGCCGGGCTGGCTGTTGTCGCTGTTGGTCTGGGAGACCGAGGCACCGCTCATCACCTGGCGCGAACAGGACGATCACCAAGCGGCGCAAATGCGGGGACGGTGGGAGATTTTCAGCGATTATCGCCTGCGGGTCGGCCGGCTCGCGGCGGCGCCTGGGTCGCGTTCGCTCGGGCTGGCCATGGCCGAGCCGGGGCACGAACTCGCGCCGGGGGGTGATGCGTTCGAAAGCCTCTACCGTCCCGGCCATCGGGTCGGGCTGTATCCGGTGGCGGCGATGGCGGCGCGAGAGGGGCAGATGGTCGAGGTGCTGCGCGATTACGGGCCGAAACGGCGCGACGAGGCGCCACGACGCTGATCAGCCGGTCAGCGCCGCAAGATCGCCGCGATCGAGCACTTCGATCTGGTGCAGCCCATGCAGCCGGAGTTTCCCCTCGCGCACCAGCGCGTGCAAGCCGCGGCTGACGGCTTCGGGGGACAGCCCGAGATAATCGGCGATCTCCACCCGCCGCATCGGCAGCGAGAGGATCGCCCCTTGCGGGTTGCCGGCGATGGCGCTCGCTTGCGGCACCAGCGTGTCGAGAAACATCAGCAAACGCTGGCGCGCTTCGCGACGCGCGAGCATGATTTCGTGGCGCTGGGTCTGGCGGAGATCATGGCAAGCCTTGCTGAGGAACGCCAAATTGAGCGCCGGGTCGCGCTCGAGAAGCTTCTCCAACGCCGCGACCGGCAGGCGATAGGCAGTGACCGGGGTCACCGCTTCGGCGGTATTGAGATAGCGATGCTCCTCATAAAGCCCGACGAGATCGCCAGGAAACAGGAAAGCGAGGACGTGGCGCCGGCCATCCTCGGTCATCCGGTAGGTTTTTACGACCCCTTCTGTGATGTTGAAAATCGACGAGATTTTTTCGCCCTCGTCGTGGAGGATGGCACCACGCGGAAAACGGACGACCGTGCCGATGGCGGCCAGCGCCTCGCGCTCAGCGGCATCGAGGAGTGGGACCGGGCCGCCGCTCGCCCCGCCGCGCAGGCTAACCCCGCGCACCATCGGGCGCCCGGCCTGCTGCGCCGCTGGCTGACGATCCTTCATGAATACGATTTTTGCCACGCTGCGACGCTAAAGGCCAGCCGCGCCGCCGCGCCATGATCCAGATCAATCACGGGCCGAAAAACTCAGGTCTGATGCAGAATCTGATCGAGAAAAATCCGCAGCCGTTCCGAGCGCGGTCGGTTGAAAATCGTCTCCGGCGGGCCAGTTTCGACGATCTCGCCCTGGTCCATGAACAGGATGCGGTCGGCAACGCGGCGAGCAAACCCCATTTCATGGGTGACGCACAGCATGGTCATGCCGCTTTCGGCGAGTTCGATCATGACGTCGAGCACTTCGCGGACCATTTCGGGATCGAGTGCTGAGGTCGGCTCATCAAACAGCATGATTTTCGGCTGCATGCAGAGCGCCCGGGCGATGGCGACACGTTGCTGCTGGCCGCCGGAGAGCTGGGGCGGATATTTACGCGCCTGTTCGGGAATGCGCACGCGCGTCAGATATTCCATGGCGCGGGCTTCGGCCTCGACGCGCGCGAGGCCACGCACGCGGATCGGGGCCAGGGTGCAATTCTCGAGCACAGTGAGGTGAGGAAAGAGATTGAAAGACTGGAATACCATGCCGACCTCGCGCCGGATCCAGGCGAGGGTGCGGGGCTCATCGGAGAGTTCTCGCCCCTCGACGAGGATGCGGCCTTTCTCATGGCGTTCGAGACGATTGATGCAGCGGATCAGGGTCGATTTGCCCGAGCCCGAAGGGCCGCAAATGACGATCCGCTCGCCGGCGGCGACGGCGAGCGAAATGCCCCGCAGCACATGCATGCGGCCATACCATTTTTCTACCGCCTCCATGAGGATGGCAGGCGCCGCGGCGGTGGAAGAAGGGCTCATGCCGGCTCCTCGATCTCGTGATGCGGTGTCGCGAGGCGGCGCTCGAGCGTGCGGCTGATACGCGCCATGGTGAAGCAAAATCCGAAATAGATCGCGGCGAGCAGCAGATAGACCTCGTTGCCGAACCCCTGCCAGGCGGGCTCGAGGGTCGCGGTGCGCCCGGTGGTCATCAGATCGAAAATGCCGATGATCAAAACCAGAGACGTATCCTTGAAGAATCCGATAAAGGTGTTGACCAGCATTGGAATGACCTGGCGCAGCGCCTGCGGTAGCACGACCAGGCGCGTCTGCTGCCAATAAGAGAGGCCGAGCGCCGCGGCGGCTTCGTATTGACCGCGCGGCAGGGCGGCAAGGCCGGCGCGCACGACCTCGGCGAGATAGGCGCCGGCGAAGAGCACGAAGGCGAGCTGAGCGCGTAGCAGCTTGTCGATGTCCCATCCGGTTGGCAAAAACAATGGCAGCATCACGCTCGCCATGAAAAGGAGGCTGATCAAGGGGACGCCGCGGACCAGCTCGACATAAGCCACCGCGAGCAGGCGGATCACCGGCAGCCCTTCGGCGCGCCGCGCCAGCGCGACCAGAACGGCGAGCGGAAATGCAGCGGCAAGGCCAAACGTTGCAAGAATGAGCGTGATCGGCAACCCGCCCCATTGATCGGCGGCGACGAAGGCAAGGCCGAACACCCCACCCCACATCAGAATGCCGACCACGGACAGCAGGGCGATCCACAGCAAAATCAGCGACGGCCGCCAGAATCGTGGCATCAGGGAAACCCCGAACAGCGCGACGAAACAGACGATGGCGAGCGCCGGCCGCCATTGCTCGCTGTACGGGTAAAACCCGAACAAGATGAAACGGTATTTCTCGCCGATCACCGCCCAGCAGGCGCCATGGCCGATCGCGGCGCGGCAGAGATCGGTATCGGGCGCCTGGGCGGCGTTTGCGGGCAGGCGCCAGATCGCGTGCAGCACCGCCCAGGAGAAAAAATGCCAGGCTATGTCAGCAAGAACGAGCGCCAGCACGAGGGTCACGAGCGGCGAGATAAGACGGCGCGCCATCAGCGTGTCCGCCGCGCAAGCCGCGCGTTGTAGAGATTCATCGCAAGGCTGATGCCGAGGCTGATGGTGAGATAGACCGCCATGATCAGGCCGATGCCCTCGATCGCCTGGCCGGTCTGATTGAGCGCGGTATCGGCGATCGAAACCAGATCCTGATAGCCGATCGCGACGGCGAGCGAGGAATTCTTGACGAGGTTGAGATATTGGCTGGTCATCGGCGGAATGATGAGGCGGAGTGCCTGCGGCAAAACGATCAGACGCAGCGCCGCGGCGCGCGAAAGCCCGAGCGCCGCCCCCGCCTCCCATTGGCCGCGAGCAACCGACATCAAGCCACCGCGGACGATTTCCGCAACATAGCTTGCCGTATAGAGCACGAGGCCTGTCGCGAGGGCGGCATATTCCGGACTGACCATCATGCCGCCGTGGAAATTAAAGCCATGCAGCGCCGGCCATTCGATAACAACGGCGGGACGCAAGACGGCGAAGGCCAAGGCAGGGAGCAGCGGAATAGGAAGAAAGGCGGCAAACCTACGCGCCGGATGCGGGCTAAGGGCGGTCCGGCGGGCGAGTATGAGGGCGAGCACGAGGCCGGCGCAGGCCGCGAGCAAAATCACACCGAACCCGCTTTGCCAGACGAGAGCGGGAAGACGAAGGCCCCGATTGGAGAGGAATATCCCGGGGAACGGCTTAAGGGATTGGCGCGGCGCCGGCAAAGTTTGAAATACGCCATACCAAAACAGCAATTGCAGCAAGAGCGGCAAGTCACGCAAGGTCTCGACATAGAGCGCCGCAAGCCGCGCAAGCAGTGGGATCGGCGAAAGCCGCGCGATCCCGATCAGGGTGCCGAGCAAGGTTGCGAGCAGACAGCCCGGGATCGAGACTTTTAAAGTATTGAGAATACCGATGACGATCGCACGGCCATAGCTGCTGACCGAGGGCGTGTAGGACAGCAAGGATTCGCCGATCGGGATCGGGGCTGCCTGCTGGAGAAAACCGAATCCGGTCGCGATATGGCGGGCGGCGAGGTGCTGGCTCGCGTTTTTCGTGAACGTCGCAATCACCAGCGCGACCGCGGCCAACGCCAGCGCCTGCCATCCCAACGCCTGCCAACGGAGCGACGGCATGCGGAACGACGGGCGGCGCATTTTGGTCAGCGGATCGGTGGCGCGAACAGCAACCCGCCGCGATTCCAAAGCCCGTTCAATCCCCGCGGCAGACCGAGCGGCGCCATCGTTCTGTTCCACACCTCGCCGGTATTGCCAACCTGCTTCAGGATATCATAGGCCCATTTATCATCGAGGCCGAGGGCTTTGCCGAGGCCCCCTTCGAGGCCGAGCAGGCGACGGATATCGGGATTGGCGGTGTTCGCGAAACTATCGACGTTGCGCGAAGAAACGCCATATTCCTCGCCGGTGATTTGCGCAAATGACACCCAGCGCACGATGTCGAACCATTTGTCATCGCCCTTGCGCACCATCGGGCCAAGCGGCTCTTTGCTGATCAGCTCGGGGAGGAGGAGGAAATCCTCGGCGTGTGCGCCTTGCGTGAAGCGAAATCCGGCGAGCGCCGAACTGTCGGTGGAATAGGCGTCACAACGCCCAGAGAGAAAGGCATTGTGGATTTCCTGGAGATCCTGGATCTCGACCGGCGTGTATTTCATATTGTTGACGCGGAAATAATCGGCAATCGCAAGCTCGGTCGAGGTGCCCGGTTCGACGCAGATGGTGGCGCCGTCGAGATCGCGAGCCGAGGTCACGCCCGAGGATTTTTTCACCATGAAGCCAGTGCCATCATAGAAATTGATGACCCCGAATTCGAGACCGAGGCTCGCCTCGCGCCCAAGCGTCCAGGTGGTTTCGCGCACGAGGACGTCGATCTCGCCAGATTGCAGGGCGGTGAAACGGTTTTCGGTGGTGGTCGGGACGAATTTCACCCTGTGTTGATCACCGAGCACGGCGGCGGCGATGGCGCGGCACCCCTCAGCGTCGATCCCCTGCATCACCCCTTGGCTATCGGGGAGCGAAAAGCCGGCGGCATTGCCAGCAACGCCGCAGACGAGCACACCGCGGGCGCGCACCGCATCCAGGGTCGGCGAGCCCGAGCCCGCCGCCCGCGCCGGGGCAAAGGAAAGAACACCGAAAAGCGCGAGCCACAGCACCATGCCGAACGCAAAGCGACCGAGCCAGCGGGGAATGACGGGCGGCATAGGGCACCTCATGAGCGAAACATGACGACGACGCCCATAGCCTGCCTGGTTTCGCGGGCGGCGCGCAAGTCTCACCGTGCGGCTGGGAGCACGCGGCGAAACTTAGTTCAAATTTCTGTTAATCACGTTGCATGTCATAACAAAAGTTATTATAGGTTATGCAGCCGGTCGTGATACGAGAAATCACGGGCCGGCCAACCTCAGAGTGAGGAGACTGTCTATGAAACGCGCATTCGTCGTGCTTTGTGTCTCCCTAGGGTTGCTCTCCGGAGGCGCCGTCCTTCAAGCCCATCCGGCTGATGCCAGCCAACCGGCGACACGGGCGAGCATTCATCAGATTGGCAAGGCGCATACCTATCAGGTCGCCTTGCAAGGCTATGGCCGCGCCCCCGCGGCCCATACGGATCAGTCATCTCCGAATGGAAATGGCTGAGGGAGGGGTGCGTTCATTCCCAGTGACGCGCTGACATTTCTCTTTTTCGCCCATCGTGACAGGTGGGGCGAGAGAAAGGGTGTCACCCCTCGGTGAGCGATGCGGGTTTCCCACCCGTGTCGGATTTCGGAAACCAAGCCTCACGCCCGGCCTCGCGCCGGGCGCTTTTTTTTGCCGGGGGCATCAGGCGGTTGCGGTCAGTTGCCGGCGAATACCGGCTTCTGCTTGGCAACGAAAGCGTAATAGGCGCGGCCAAAATCCTTGGTCTGCATGCAAATCGCCTGGGCCTGTGCTTCCGCTTCGATCGCCTCGTCGATCGCCATGTTCCATTCCTGGTGCAGACAGCGCTTGGTCATTGCGTGGGCAAAACTCGGCCCGTCGGCAAGAGACGCAGCGAGGGCCTCGGCCTCGGCCGCCAGGGCCTCGGGCGCGACGAGGCGGTTGAAGAAGCCGAAGCGTTCGGCTTCGGCGCCGTCCATCGCCCGGCCGGTATAGAGCAGCTCGGCGGCGCGGCCGGCGCCGATGAGGCGCGGCAGGATATTACAAGCCCCCATATCGGCGCCGGCGAGGCCGACCCGGGTGAAGAGAAAAGCGACCTTGCTGGCCGCTGTACCGAGGCGAAGATCGGAGGCCATGGCAATGATCGCGCCTGCGCCGGCGCAGACGCCGTCGATCGCGGCGATGATCACCTGCGGGCAGGCGCGCATCGCCTTGACGAGATCGCCGGTCATGCGGGTGAAGTCGAGGAGACCCTGCATGTCTCCCGCCTCCTGCATGCGAACCAGCGGGCCAATGATCTCGTGGACATCGCCGCCGGAGCAAAAATTGCCACCGGCGCCGGTAATCACCACCGCTTTCACCGCATCAGCGTAAAGCAGCGCGCGAAACGTATCGCGGAGTTCGGCGTAGGACTCGAAGGTCAGCGGATTTTTGCGCTCTGGCCGATCGAGGGTGATGGTGGCTACCCGATCCCGCAACGCCCAGCGGAAATGGCGTGGCTGATACTGCGCGAAATCAATGGTGTTGCGGTCGTGGCTCAGGGCCATGGGGGATCACCTTATGCTATGGCTGCGTGCTACTCTGCTGCGCGCCGGAGAAAAACCGGGCCGCTGCGAAACGGGTGCGCGTGGATGCGGCGCTTCTTTGATTTCTCCATGATAATCAATTACTTGCGCGATCTCGCGGGGATGTCAAGCGTTGCTCGGCCTGTTGCTCAGCAATCCTACATCATGTGCAAGCCCTGGCATTTGCCTCCCGGATGCGCCATCATCGCCGCCCCGGAACCCGATTAGGATGGAGGTCACGATGGCGAAGGAAGTGTCTCGGCGGGCGTTTTTTGGCATGATCGGTGCGGTTGGCGTTGGTCTCGAAGGGGTTAGGCGCGCGCGAGCGGCGGCGATGTCGTTTGACGTCAAGCTCAGCGGTGCCGAGCAGGTGCCGCCGGTCATGACGAAAGGCAGCGGGGTCGCGCATCTCACCTATGATCCGGCGAGCCGCAAGCTGACCTGGAACGTGACCTACGAGAATCTCTCCAGTGAAGTGACGATGGCGCATTTCCATGGCCCTGCCGGGGCGGGCAAGAATGCCGGGGTGAAGCTGTGGCTGAGCAAGAAGGGCAGCGCCGTCACCGGCCCGATCACCGGCGAGGCGACACTCTCCGAGGCTGACGCCAAGGAGCTGATGGCGGGTGAGTGGTATATCAACGTCCACACCAAGGATCATCCTGGCGGCGAAATCCGCGGCCAAGTGGTTCCCGGCGGGATGTGAGCGCGAGACGCGTTGCGGCCACAGGGCAGCGCTGCTAGAGGGGGAGTGCCGTTTGCCGGCTTGATCGGGCAGTAGCGCAGCCTGGTAGCGCATCAGTCTGGGGGACTGGGGGTCGTGGGTTCAAATCCCGCC